>JAOUIM010000282.1 GCA_029884035.1 Aquincola sp.
TAGAGCCCGACCTGCGGGCGGTCGACGAATCGGCCGGCGGCCAGGTCGTTCAGGATGCGGTGCGCAGTCGACGGGTGCAGGCCCGTTCGCTCGCTGATGTCTTTCAATGCCATCGGCTCGGGTTGCTGAGCCAGTACCTCGAGCAGTGCGAAGCTGCGCTCCAGCACCTGGATCGTCGGGGTAGGGTTGCTCTTGCTGACCATTGCGTTGCTGCTGCCGAGAGAAACGATCAAATTCTCGCATGGCGAAACAGGCCTCCGCAATTCAAAACTGATCATTGGCCTCAGCGGGCCAGGCCCAGCCGATCGAGTGCGGCGGAGGCCGACCGCACGGCGCCTTCGAGCGTGGCCGGATAGGGGCCGTCGACGTAATCCCCCGCAGCTGCCAGGCCGGGCGCGACGTGGCTCGGCGGCCGTCGCAAGCCTGGGGTGCACAGAAAGGTCGCGCGCCGCTCCGCCAGCACGCGGACCAGCCGCGGCGGTTGCGCCCACGCATCCGCCGGAAAATCCACTCGTGCCTGCGCGAGCACCGCATCGGCGGTGGTGTCGAGGCCTTTGTCGACCCATGCTCGTGCGCCGCTCACGACAAACGCAAAGAGGCCCGATCGGCTGCCGTGGGCGTCGAGGGCACCGAGATCGAACGCGAACTGGGCCGGCTTGCCTGAATCGGCCGTCAGCGTCGTCATCGGTTGCGGCCACCGCGTGCCCAGACTTGACAGATAGACCGTGACGATCGGCTCGTAGCTGAATGCGGCGGCTGTGCGAGACCAGTCGGGTGCATGGGGCGCGCTGAGGCGGGCTGCCTGAGTTGGCGTGCAGGCGAGCACGACCGCGTCGAAGGCCCGGCCGGCGACGGTCCACGCGTCAAGTTCGCGCGCCACCTGGTCGACCTTCGTGCCCGCAAACCACTCGATCCCGTGCGTGTCCAACCAGCGCAATGCCGGTGCGGGGAAGAGCTCGCTGAGCGAGACACGAGGCAGCATCAGGTCGGCCGATCCGTGGCCGCTGAACAGCGCGTCGCGAAGCACGCGCAGGAAGACCTGCGCGCTCGCCTGCTCGGCCGGTGTGTTCAGTGCCGCCACGCACAAGGGATCGGTCAATCGCTCGCGTGCACGAGGCGGCAGCCCGCGCGTGAGGGTGGCAACGGTCTGATCGTCCGGCGCCATGAAGCCCGCGAGTCGCCAGGCGAACATCGTCCGCAGAAGGGCCCATCGTTCTCGCAGCGGCCACGTCGACATGGAAAGTACGCCGCGCACGAAGGCGGGTACCGGCGTCCCGGCGGGCAGGGCCAGACCGCGGCCATTCGGGTCGAGAAGCGCAAGTGGGCGCCGGTGCAGGACAGTGTCGGGATCGACACCGACCGTGCGCATCAGATCCAGCGTTTCGCGATACGCGCCGATCAGGATGTGCTGGCCGTTGTCCAGCGGCTTGCCATCGTGATCCACTGTGCGAGCGCGGCCGCCGACGTGGTACGCCATCTCGAACAGCGTGACGTGATGCCCGGCCTGAGTGGCGCGCACGGCGGCCGCGAGCCCGGCCCAACCGGCACCCACGATTGCCACGCGTCGAACGGCTCGCGGACTCAACGCTCGCGCCAATGGGTGCGCATCGCAATCCACACCTTGCGCAACGGCGTGAGTGCTACTCGCTGATGGAGCACCTGGAATCCATCGGATTCGATCTCGCGCAGCAGTGTCTGGTAGATCTGTGCCATGGCAAGACCGGGGCGCTGCGTGCGCCGGTCCGCATCGGGCAACAGCGCGATCGCCTCGTCGAAGGCGCGGTGCGCCCTTTCAGCCTGAAACCTCATCAGCGACGTGAAGCGCTCGCTGTAACCCCAGGGCGCCTGGCGCTGCAGGATCTCGCTGGCTTTGACGTCGAAGCGTTTCAGTTCGTCCAGTGGGATGTAGATGCGACCGCGGCGGGCATCGTCACCCACGTCGCGGATGATGTTGGTCAGCTGCATCGCCAGCCCGAGGCGGTGCGCGTATTCGACGGTTGCGTCTTCGGAACGGCCGAAGATGTTCGCCGCAACCTCTCCGACGACGCCGGCGACCAGATGGCAGTAGCGAGATAGGCCTGAGAAGTCGAGGTAGCGGCTTTGCTGAAGGTCCATTTCACAGCCGTCGAGCACCGACTGCAGATGCACGATCTTGATGCCGTAGCGCGCCGTGTGCGGCACCAACGCCTTCATGACCGGGTGGCTCGGCTCTCCCGCGAAGGCCGTGGCCACCTCCTTGCGCCACCACCCGAGCTTGGTGGCTGCGACGCTCGCGTCTTGCGCCTCGTCGACCACGTCGTCGACCTCGCGGCAGAAGGCGTAGAAAGCGGTGATCGCGGCGCGCCGCTCAGGCGGCAGGAAGCGGAACGCGTAGTAGAAGGACGAACCACTCTTGGCCGCCTTGTCCTCGACGTACTGCTCAGGCGTCACGACGCGGCCCCAGGGCGGGCGTCGCGCTTGCCGCGACCGGCTGCGCTCGCACCGCGGCCCATGCGTGCGGCGCGCCAGGCCAATCGCGGCGCATCAGCCAGACCGACGGTGGGGCGCTGCGAAAGCGCGTTGAACCCGCCCGCCTCGATCCGGTCGAGAATCCTCAGGCCCCCTTGCACGACGAAGCGAAGTTCCCAACCGAAGCGGCCTCTCAACTGGTGCACGAGTGGGGCACCCTGCAGCATCACCGCACGGGTCCAGTCGCACAGGTCACGCACGAGCGCGCGCGTGGCGGCGCTGTCGGCATCGCACCGCAGTTCCGCCGGCATCAGACCGTGCGCAGCGAGATCGCTCGCCGGGACGTAGCTGCGGCCCCGCGGCAGGTCGACCGACAGGTCCTGCCAGAAGTTGACGAGTTGCAGCGCCGTGCAAATCGCATCCGAGCGGGTGAGCGCGACGCGATCGTCCTGTCGCGCGAGGTGCAGCAGCAGCCGGCCGATCGGGTTTGCCGATCGCGCACAGTAGTCGAGCAACTCGGCGCGATCGCGGTAAAGCGGATTCGCCGTGTCCTGCCGGAACGCCGACAGCAGGGCGGTCAGCGGTTCGAGGGGCAGCGCGTGCGTCCGGATCGCGTGTCCCAGCGGCCCGAACACTTCGGGCCAGGCCGTGTCCGCGCGGCCGCGCGCGGCTGCGTGGAGGTTTGCCTCGAACGCGTCGAGTTGGGCGACGCGGTGTGCAGCGCTTGCATCCCCTTCGTCAGCGAGGTCGTCCGCAGTACGCGCGAACCGGTAGATGGCAGTTACCGCCGGTCGCAGCGGTGGCGGGCACAGCCAAGATGCCACCGGGAAGTTTTCGTAATGACCGACGCTCACCGGATGGATTGTCCACTCGCCGCTATGCCGCCTGTTCTTGCGCGCGGGCTGGGCCGCGCAGCGATTTGACAGGCCTAGTGTCGCTGACTATATTACTGACCAGTCAGTCAGTAACGTCATTCTCTTCTCCTAACGTCATAGCGCCACTGCCCTGGCAGGGGCGCTGAACTGCAGTCAAGGCACTTCATGCGTCGCGCCGTGCTCTTAGCCCTCAGCGTTCCCCTGGTCTTCGCGGCAGCTTGCTCGCGTCAAGCCCCTGCGCCCCAAGCCGCGCGCGCCGTGAAGACGCTGACCGTACAGGCCGCCTCAACGGGCGCCACGATCGACTACGCGGCCGAGATCCGCGCCCGCAGCGAGTCACGGCTGGGCTTTCGGGTGGGTGGCAAATTGGTGCGCCGTGCCGTCGACGTTGGCGATGCGGTCAGGGCAGGGCAGTTGCTTGCGAGTCTCGATCCACAGGACTTGCGCCTCAGCCAGGAGGCCGCTCACTCGGCGCTGGAGGCCGCGCGCATCAATGCCGACCAAGCCGCGGCCGACTTCAAACGGTTCAAGGAACTGCGCGAGCAGGGATTCATCAGCTTGGCCGAACTCGAGCGTCGCGAAAGCGCTTACAAGGCCGCACAGGCCCAGTTCGAGCAGGCACGCGCACAAGCAGGCGTGCAGTCCAACCAGACGCGCTATAGCAACCTCGTTTCCGACGTCGCCGGGGTCGTGACCGTTGTCGAGGCCGAACCTGGCGCCGTGCTTGCCGCCGGCGCGACCGTCCTGCGGCTTGCGCATGAAGGTCCGCGCGACGCGGTGTTCTCGGTTCCCGAGCAGCAGGTGGCGGCGATTCGCGCGCTGCTTGGCCGCAACGGCGCGCTGAAGATGCGCCTTTGGGGCGATGCCGCGGCATCCATTCCCGCCACGGTGCGCGAAGTGGCGGCCGCCGCCGACCCCGCGACTCGCACGTTCACGGTCAAGGCGGATGTCGGGCGTGCCGCAGTGCGGTTGGGCCAGACCGCCACGGTCAGCCTTCCCGTGCCGCCCTCGAGCGGCGCCTTCAGGCTTCCGTTGACGGCTGTGTTCGAGCAACAAGGCCAGGCGGCAGTGTGGCTGCTCGATCCGGCATCAATGACCGTGCAACCGCAGCGGATCGAGGTGATCGGTGCCGAGGGCAATGCGGTGCTGGTGGCATCGGGACTGACAGCAGGGCAGACCGTCGTCACTGCCGGCGCGCACACGCTCACACCTGGGCAGAAGGTGACGCTTTACCTGGAACCGGGCAGTGCTGCGACGGCAGGCCCTGCGTCCACCGTACAGCGCTGACTTGCAAACCAGCCATGGATACGCAGGCTGCACCGGGCCACCGGACCAAGTTCAACATCTCGCGATGGGCACTCGACCATCCCGAACTGACACGCTATCTGATGGTGGTGCTCATGGCGCTGGGCATCGCCGCCTATTTCCAGCTCGGCCAGGACGAGGATCCGCCGTTCACGTTCAGGGCAATGGTCGTTCAGGCCTTCTGGCCGGGCGCCACGGCCGAACAGATGGCCGAACAGGTGACGAGCAAGATCGAGCGTGCCTTGCAGGACGTGCCCTACAGCGATGTCATCCGCAGCTACACCAAGCCGGGCGAGTCGCTGACGATCCTGCAATTGCGCGACAGTTCGCCGCCGAAAGAGGTGACCGGCGTGTGGTACCAGGCGCGCAAGAAGGTTGGCGACATGCGTTCGACGCTGCCTGCCGGCGTGATCGGCCCGGTCTTCAACGACGACTTCGGCGACGTCTTTGGATCGATCTTTGCACTGTCGGCCGACGGCTTCAGCGACGAGGAGCTGCGTGAGTCCGCGGACCGCGTGCGCGAGCGCCTGCTGCGCGTGCCCGATGTCGCCAAGGTCGAAATGTTCGGTGCCCAGCCCGAGAAGGTATTCGTCGAGATCTCGCACCGGCGCCTGGCCACGCTTGGCCTCGATCTGAGCCAGGTCATGGCGCAACTCTCAGCGCAGAACGCGGTCGAGGGCGCCGGCCAGCTCAATGCCGGCAGCGAGAACCTCCAGGTACGCATCGGC
>JAOUIM010000011.1 GCA_029884035.1 Aquincola sp.
CGTGCTGCTCGCGGGCAAGCGCTGAGTTCGTGATTCGCCTTCCCGCGAGGAGATCGCCATGGCGATGAGCGTAGGTCCGGCCGACGACAACGGCGAAGACCAGATGAACTCGACCATCAACACCACGCCCCTGGTGGACGTGATGCTGGTGCTGCTGATCATCTTCCTGATCACGATCCCGGTGGTCACGCAGACGATCAAGATGGAGTTGCCCAAGGAGCGCAACCTGCCCACGCAGACCAAGCCCGAGAACATCGTGATCCAGATCAACCGCGACGGCGAGTACTACTGGGCGATGCAGCGGGTGCCCGACATCGAAACGCTGGTCACGCGTCTGAAGACCGAGTCGGTGAAGGATCCGCAGCCCGAGGTGCACATCCGCGGCGACCAGGAGGTGCGGTACGAGGCCATCGGCCGCGTCATCGTGGCCTGCCAGCGCGCCGGCATCCTCAAGGTTGGCTTCATCACCGAGCCGCCACCGGGCGGCGTGACCCGATAAGGAGCAGCGACGATGGCCATGAGCGTAGGCTCCGCGAGCGAAGACGACGTGATGGTGGACATCAACACCACGCCGCTGATCGATGTGATGCTGGTGTTGCTGATCATGTTCATCATCACCATCCCGATCCAGACCCACGCGGTCAAGCTGAACATGCCCACCCCGAGCAATGTGCAGCCGACCAAGCTTCCCGAGGTGATGCGCATCGACGTCGACTTCGACGGCACGATCGGCGTCAACGGCGTGCTGACCACCAAGTCCGAACTCGACGCCAAGCTGGGCGAGTGGGGGCGCCTGCCCACCGCCGACCAGCCCGAGGTGCATCTGCGCCCGAACAAGCTCGTGACCTACAAGCATGTGGCTGCCATCATGGCCAGCGCCCAGCGCCAGGGCGTATCCAAGATCGGCATGGTAGGCAACGAACAATTCATGAACTGACGCGCCTGTGTCCACTCAAAGGCGACGGGGATCGTTTCCGTAACCGGCGGACGATCCCCGTCTTCACATCCGACCCCGCCGCATGACCATGAACGCACTTCGCCACCTTGCCACCCCTCTGCTCGCCGCCACCGTGCTGCTTGGCTCCAGCGCCTTGGCCCAGGGTGTTCGCCCCGAGGTCGGCAAGCCACTGCAACAGGCGAGTGACCTGCTCAAGGCGGGCAAGGCCAGGGATGCCCTGGCCAAGGTGCGAGAAGCCGATGCGCTGGGCGGCAAGACCGCGACCGAACAGCTGATGATCGACCGCATGAAGGGCGCGGCTGCTCAGCGTGCCGGCGATACGGGCACGGCGATTGCCGCGTTCGAATCGGTCTTCCCGAAACTCTCCGGCAGCGAGGCGGCTCAGGTGGCCGAGTCGATCGCTTTCGCCTATTCGCAGCAGAAGAACAATGCCAAGGCGTCCGAGTGGGTGGCCAAGGCACGCGCGGCTGGCGGAGGCAGCGCCTCGCTCAACCAGCTCGCCGCCTATCTGCAGTCGCAAAGCGGCGACTACTCACAGATCTTCCGTGACGCACAGGCCAGCGTGGCCGCGGCGGAAAAGAACGGGCAGCGCCCGGGCGAGGACGACCTGCTTCGGCTGGCCGACGCGGCCAAGCGCACGAACAACAACGCGGTCTATTCGAACTCGCTCGAGAAGCTGGTCCTGTACTACGCGAAGAAGGACTATTGGACCGCCCACCTTTCAAGCATCCAACGCAGGCCTGCGTTCGCAGATCGGCTCGCGCTCGACGTCGGTCGGCTGAAACTGGCCAACGGGCTTCTCACCAAGACCGATGACTACATGGAGCTGGCGCAGCTTGCGTTGCAGGCCGGCCTGCCCACCGAGGCCAAGGCGATCGTCGACAAGGGCTATGCCAGCGGTGCACTGGGCACCGGTCCCGAGGCCGCACGCCACCAGCGCCTGAAGGACCTGGTGCTCAAGTCCGAGGCCGAGACCAACGCCAACATTGCCGCACAGGCCACCGATGCCGCGGCGCAGAAGGATGGCAACGAGCTGGTCAAGGTCGGCACGGTCTATGCCTCGATGGGCCAATACGACAAGGCGATCGAGCTGATCGAGCAAGGTATCGCCAAGGGCAAGCTCAAGCGGCCCGACGACGCCAAGCTGCGCCTCGCGCTGGCGATGGCGCATTCGCCCAAGACCAAGGCCAAGGGGCTGCAGGCGCTGCGCGCCGTCGGTGGCACCGACGGCACCGCCGACGTGGCGCGGCTGTACACCGTCGTGCTGCAGTAGCCCGACGCGCTCAGTCTGCGGCGAGTGTCTCGCGACCGATGATCAGTCGCTGCACCTCGCTCGCACCTTCGTAGATTCGCAGCGCGCGAATGTCCCGGTAGAGGCGCTCGACGACCGCGCCCACCTGAACGCCGCGCCCGCCATGCAGTTGGACCGCGCGATCGATCACCCGCTGCGCATGCTCGGTCGCGGTGAGCTTGGCCATCGCGGCTTCGCGGGTGCTGCGTCCACCCTGCACGTCTCGCTGCCATGCAGCACGGTAGGTCAGCAGCGCTGCCGCGTCGATCTCGGTGGCCATGTCGCCCAGCGTGGCCTGCGTGAGTTGCTGGTCGGCCAGCGTGCCACCGAACATGCGGCGTTCGCGGCTCCAGGCTACCGCCTCGCCGAGCGCGCGGCGCGCGAAGCCCAGCGCCGCCGCCGCGACCGAAGCGCGAAAGATGTCGAGCGTTCGCATCGCGAGCTTGAAACCCGAACCGGTCGCGCCCAACTGGTTCGCCTTGGACACCCGGCACCCGTTGAATCGAAGCCGCGCCAGCGGGTGCGGTGCGATGACATCGATACGCTCCGCAACATCGAGCCCGGGTGCGTCGGCGGGAACGACGAATGCGCTGATGCCGCGCGCACCCGCCGCGGGGTCGCTCTTGGCAAAGACGCAGTAGAAGTCGGCGATGCCTCCGTTGGAAATCCAGGTCTTCTCGCCATCGAGCACCCAGGCACCGTCCTCCTCCCGGGCGCTGCAGCGCATCGCAGCGACGTCGCTGCCCGCATCGGGTTCCGAGAGCGCGAACGCGGCGATCGCGTCGCCGCGAGCAACTTTCGGCAGCCAATGACCCTGCAGTGCCGGCGAGCCCTCGAGCGTGATCGCACCGCTGCCCAGGCCTTGCATCGCGAAGGCGAAATCAGCCAGGCCATCGTGATACGCCAGCGTTTCGCGTGCGACCACGAGGGCGCGCGAGTCGAGCGCAGGGCGCGTGCCGCCGTGGATCGCGCACACGCAGGCGCGCAGCACGCCGGCGTCGCCGAGCGCCCGCACCCAAGCCCGGCACGCGTTGTCCGTCTCGTCCCGCGTGGCGTGCGCAGTGCCATGACGGGTCGCCTCGTGTTCGGCCCACGCACCAAGCACGAGCGCTTGCGCGCGGTGTTCGTCGTCGAAGAACGGCAGGTCGTAACGCGGCGTCATGACCGCGTTCCGCCCGACTCGGTCCTCGGGCGCCCCCTCGCGCCAAGGCACTCCTGCCTCGCGCGTGCCGCCGCTGCCCTGGGCATCAGTTGCCTTCGAAGCGCGGCTTGCGCTTCGCCGCGAAAGCATCGAACGCGCGCTTGAAGTCCTGCGTCAGCATGCACAGCGCCTGCGCTTGCGCTTCGCTCTCGATCATCTCGTCGATGCCCATCGCCCACTCCTGGTTGAGCATCGTCTTGGTCACGGTGTGTGCGAACCACGGTCCATCGGCCAGCATGCGCGCCACTTTCTGCGCTTCAACCACCACGGCATCGCCGGCATGCAGCGCATTGAACCAGCCCCACGCCAGGCCCTCGTCGGCCGTCATCGCGCGACCCGAGAACAGCAATTCGGCCGCCCTGCCCTGGCCGATCACGCGCGGCAGCAGACCGCACGCGCCCATGTCGGCGCCCGCCAGGCCGACGCGCGTGAATAGAAAGGCCGTCTTCGCCGCCGCAGTGCCCAGCCGCCAATCGGCGGCCAGCGCGACCATCGCACCGGCACCGGCGCACACGCCGTCGATCGCGGCAACGATCGGTTGCGGCGCGTGCTTCATCGCCTTGACCAGGTCGCCGGTCATTCGCGTAAACCGCAGCAGCTCGGGTGCAGCCATCTTCGTCAGCGGCTCGATGATTTCGAACACGTCTCCGCCGGAGCAGAAATTGCCGCCCTCGCCCGCGATCACCACGCTTCGCACGTCGCTCGCATAGACGAGGCCTCGGAACAGGTCGCGCATTTCGGCATAACTCTCGAACGTCAGTGGATTCTTCTTTTCGGCGCGGTTGAGGGTGACGGTGGCCACGCGGCCGTCCGAGGAGCACCGCCAGCCGAAATGGCGCGCTGCGTAATGCTGGAAGGGCTTCTTGTCTTCGGTCATGGAGGTTGCGCTTGCCCCGCCGCCAACCGAGATGCATCGGACGGCGCGAGCGATGCGGGCTAGGGAACCATATTCTGCTGCCGGGTGCGCGCGATGTTCGTTTCGTACTGGCGCCGCCCCGACAGGTACTGCGACGGCCAAACCGTGCCGGGCCAGCCGATCTTCGCGGCCTCGTGCAAGGTCCAGGCCGGGTCGGCCAGGTGCGGCCGCGCGACCGCGCACAGGTCGGCACGGCCGGCAGCGATCACCATGTTGACGTGATCGGCCTCGAAGATGGCGCCCACCGCAACGGTCGGGACGCCGACCTCGTTGCGGATGCGATCGGCGAAAGGGGTCTGCCACATGCGGCCGTAGACCGGCTGCTGATCGGACACCACCTGTCCCGACGAGCAGTCGATGATGTCCGCGCCGGCGGCCTTGAATGCTCGCGCGATCGCGACCGCATCATCGGCGGTGTTGCCCCCGGGAAACCAGTCGTGGCAGCTGATGCGCACCGAGATCGGCCTGTCGTCCGGCCACACCGCTCGCAGCGCCGCGAAGACCTCGAGCGGGTAACGCGCGCGGCGCTCGATGCTGCCCCCATAGGCATCGGTACGCGTGTTCGTCAGAGGTGACAGGAAGCTCGACAGCAGGTAACCGTGTGCGCAGTGCAGTTCAAGGATGTCGAAGCCGGCCTCGGCACCGAGCCTTGCAGCGCGCACGAAGTCGCTGGTCACACGCGCCATGTCCTCGCGCGTCATCTCGCGCGGCAAGGGCAGCGGCGGCGCATAGCGAATCGCAGACGCCGAGATCAGCGGCCAGGGCGCGTCAATCGGCCGATCCTCGCCGCCCTGCCAGGGAATGCAGGTCGCGCCCTTGCGCCCGGCGTGGCCAAGCTGCAGCCCCATCTTCGCCGCCGAGTGGGCGTGCACGAAGTCGACGATGCGTCGCCACGCGTCGCGCTGCGCCTCGTTCCACAGCCCGGCGCAGCCTGCGCTAATGCGGGCGTCGGGCGACGGGCAGGTCATCTCGGTGTAAAGCAGGCCCGCGCCGCCGAGCGCCCGCGAACCGAAGTGAACGAGGTGGAAGTCGTTCGGCAGCCCGTCGCTGGCCGAGTACATCGCCATCGGAGAGACGACGACGCGGTTGGCAAACGTGACCCCGCGCAGAGCGAAGGGCGTGAACATCGGGCTCGGCGGGTGCGAAGCCGGCGCGACCTGCACGCCCGAGCGCTCGGCAAACCAGCGCTCGTAGCCCTCGAGCCAGGCCGCGTCACGCAATCGCAGGTTCTCGTGGCTGATGCGCTGGCTGCGCGTGAGCATGGAATACATGAACTGCGGCGCATCCAACTGGTCGCAGTAGCGGGTGCCGACGACCTCGAACCACTCCATCGCATTCCACGCTGCGTTCTGGAGCCGCAGCACCTCGACCTCGCGGTGTGCCTGGTACTCGGCGAGCACGCCGCCGAGGTCGTCGGTGCCCTTGTCGCGGAAAAGGCGCGTCAGTTCGATCGCGTCCTCGAGGGCGAGCTTGGTGCCCGATCCGATCGCGAAATGCGCGGTATGCACCGCGTCGCCCATCAAGACCACATGGCTGCGGCCGTTGAAGTGAGACCAGCGCTTGCAGCGCACGCGCTGGAAATTGATCCACGCCGAGCCGCGCAAGTGCCGCGCGTTGGACAGCAAGCGATGCCCGTCGAGGTGCTTCGCGAAGACGCGTTCGCAGAACGCGATCGACTGCTCGGGGTTCGCGTTCTCGAGCCCATGCGCCTTCCATACCTGCTCGGGCGTCTCGACGATGAAGGTGGTCGTCTTGTCATCGAACTTGTAGACATGCGCCTGGAACCAGCCGTGCTCGGTCTTCTCGAACAGGAAATTGAAGGCATCGAACAGCTTCGTCGTGCCCAGCCAGATGAAGCGGTTGGGCCGCGTCACTATGTCGGGCTCGAAGATCGCTGCGTATCTGGCGCGGATGCGCGAATTGATCCCGTCGCTGGCGACGACCAGGTCGGCGTCGGGATAGTCCTCGTCAGACTGCGCCTCGGTCTCGAACACCAGCTCCACGCCGAGCTGCTCGCAACGCGCCTGCAGGATGTTGAGCAGCTTCTTGCGCCCGATGCCGACGAAACCGTGGCCACCGGAGCGCACCCGATGGCCCTTGAAGTGCAGTTCGATGTCGTCCCAGTGGTTGAAGGCGACCTCGATCTGCTCGGCGGTCACGTCGTCCCACGCGCGCATGTTGTCCATCGTCGCATCGGAGAACACCACGCCCCAGCCAAAGGTGTCGTAGGGGCGATTTCGCTCGACGACCGTGATCCGGTGGCTCGGGTCGAGCTTCTTCATGAGCAGCCCGAAGTACAGGCCCGCGGGGCCGCCACCGATGCAGACGATGCGCATGGCTTGATTCTGCGCCAGGGTCGGCTCCCCCCGCCTCCATAGAATCCCAGCATGACCCTGCCCGACTTCGTCGAGCCGCTCGGCCCCGGCCTGTACGCGATCGACACCGGCTTCATCCGACCGCTATACGACGCCGCCTACCTCGTCGTCAGCGATGGCCGCGCCGCCTTCATCGACACCGGCACCAATCACGCGCTCCCGCGCCACCTGGCGGCACTCGATGCACTGCGTGTGGCTCGCGAGGCGGTGGACTACGTGATGCCCACGCATGTCCACCTCGACCATGCCGGCGGCGCCGGCGCGCTGATGCGCGAGCTGCCGAACGCGACTCTCGCGATCCACCCGCGCGGCGAGCGTCACATGGTCGACCCGGCGGCGCTGTACGAGGGCGCACTCGCGGTTTACGGCGCCGAGGTCATGGCGCGCGACTACGGACAGCTCGTGCCGGTCCCTGCCGAGCGCGTGCGCGTGCTGCGCGACGGCGATGCGGTGACCGTCGGCAGCCGCACGCTGGTCGCTGCCGACACGCCCGGCCATGCACGTCACCACCATTGCTACTGGGACGAGGCCTCGCGCGGCTGGTTCACCGGCGACACCTTCGGCATCTCGCTGCGCGAGTTCGATCGTCCGGGAACCGGCGCGTGGGTGGGCCCTAGCATCGTGCCCTCTCAGTTCGATCCCGTGGCGCTTCGCGCATCGATCGCGCGCCTGGTCGCGCGCGATCCCGCCTGCGCCTACGTCACGCACTACGGGCGCGTGGACGATCCCTCAGCGCGCGCCGCGCCAATGCTCGCGCTGATGGACCGCATGATCGAGATCGGCCGCGCGCAGCGCAGCGCACCTCGCGAACGGCTGACACGCGAGTTCGAGGCCTTGTACCTCGACGCACTGGCCGCGCACGGCGTGACCGACCGCGACGCGACGGCGGCGCTCGTCGCGGTGGATATCGAACTGGCGGTGCAGGGCCTGTCGGTCTGGCTCGGCCGCGAGGTCAAGGAGAACAAGTCATGAGCCAACGGATCCGCTACGGCCTGGACGGTCGCGTGGTCATCGTCACCGGCGGGGCGCAGGGCATCGGCGAAGCGTGCGTGCGAACCCTCGCCGCCGATGGTGCCAGCGTGGCGCTGTGGGACCTCGAAGACCACCGCGGTGCCGCAATCGCCGCTGAGCTGTCGGCGTCGGGCGTTCATGTGCTGCACCGGCGTTGCAACGTCGCGAGCCAGGCCGACGTGCAGGCGGCGCTGGCAGCCACCGTCTCGCGCTTCGGCCGTGTCGACGGACTGGTCAACAACGCCGGCATCTTCAAGGCTGCGCCGTTCCTCAACATCACCGAGACCGACTGGGACGCGGTGCTCGACGTCAACCTCAAGGGCAGCTTCCTGGCCGGCCAGGCGGTCGCGCGCCAGATGGTCGACCAGGGCGATGGCGGCGCGATCGTCAACATGAGCTCGGTCAACGGCCGGCTGGCGATCGCCTCGATCGCCAGCTACAACGCCAGCAAGGGCGGCGTCGACCAGTTGACGCGCGTGATGGCGCTGGCGCTGGCCGAACACGGCATCCGCGTCAACGGCGTCGCGCCAGGCACGATCGCCACCGAACTCGCGGCCAAGGCGGTGCTGACGAGCGAGGAAGCCAAGGCGCGCATCATGAGCCGCACGCCGATGAAACGCCTGGGCGAGCCCGCCGAGGTGGCGTCGGTCGTCGCGATGCTGCTGTCCGATGCGGCCAGCTACATGACTGGCGAGACCGTGCTCGTCGACGGTGGTCGCATGACGCTCAACTACGTGGTCTGAGTTGACGTTCGAAGCGTTCGCCGTCAGCACTGGCGTCGTCGCCCTCGGCGAGATGGGCGACAAGACCCAGCTGCTCGCACTCGTGCTCGCGGCGCGCTACCGTGCCCCCTGGCCGATCATCTCTGGCATCCTCGTGGCGACGCTGGCCAACCACCTCGGCGCAGCGGCGCTGGGCACATGGCTCACGCGCGTGATCGATCCGGATAGGATGCGCTGGGTGCTTGGCGCCTCTTTCCTTGCGGTGGCACTGTGGATGCTGGTTCCCGACCGGCCGGACGAGTCGAAGGACCGCCGCCTCGGACGCCTGGGCGTGTTTGGCCTGACCACGGTGGCCTTCTTCCTGGTCGAGATGGGCGACAAGACCCAGATCGCCACCGTCATGCTCGCCGCTCGCTACGACGCGGTGTTCATCGTCACCGCGGGCACCACGCTGGGCATGCTGGCCGCCAACGTGCCCGCGGTGCTGTTGGGTGACCGCATCGTGCAGCGCGTGCCCATTGCCTGGGTGCACCGTATCGCGGCGATCGCATTCGCCTCGATCGGCGTGGCCATCCTGGCCGGCCTGCACGTCTGAACGATTTTGCCTATCCTCTGCACTCGTCCACCCATGGGAGCGCTGCGCCAATGAAGTACCTCCACACCATGGTCCGCGTGACCGACATCGAGCAGTCATTGCGCTTCTACCGCGACGCGCTGGGCCTGGAAGTGCTGTCGCGGCGCGACCACGAGGCGGGCCGCTACACGCTCGTCTTCGTCGCCGCGCCCGGCGATCACTCGGCCCAGATCGAGTTGACCTACAACTGGCCGGCGCCGGACAGCAAGTCGGAAACCTACACCGGAGGCCGCAACTTCGGCCATGTGGCCTATGCGGTGGACGACATCTATGCCGCCTGCCGCCGCCTGATGGACCATGGCGTCACGATCAGCCGCCCGCCGCGTGACGGCCGCATGGCCTTCGTGCGCTCGCCCGACGGCATCTCGGTCGAACTGCTGCAGGCCGGCAACGCACTGGCGCCGGCCGAACCGTGGACGTCGATGCCCAACGTCGGCAGCTGGTGACATGTACCTGCCCAAGCACTTCGAGCAATCCGATCGCGGCGCGCTGGCCGCACTGATGCGCGAGCGGCCGCTCGCGACCCTGATCGTCTGCGCACCGGACGGCCCGACCGCCGACCTCATCCCGCTCGAATACGAGCCCGGTGCGGGTGCGCATGGAACGCTCCGCGGCCATGTCGCACGCGCCAATCCGCTGTGGCGCCATGCCGGCGCCCAGGCGCTCGCCGTTTTCACGGGCCCGGAATCGTACGTGTCGCCTGGCTGGTACCCGAGCAAGCGCGAGCACGGCAAGGTGGTGCCGACCTGGAACTACACGATGGTGCAGGCGCGTGGCGTGCTGGCGGCCGTCGATGATGCGCCTTGGCTTCGCGCGCTGGTCGGACGCCTGACCGATCAGCACGAGTCCCGCCAGGCCCAGCCCTGGTCGGTGAACGATGCGCCCGACGACTACGTGCTGCAGATGCTGCGCGCAATCGTCGGGATCGAGATCCCGCTGGCGTCGCTGGTTGGCAAGTGGAAGGTCAGCCAGAACCGAAGCGCCGCCGACCGCGAGGGCGTGGCGCAGGCGCTGGCGCCGAACGATGCCGCCATGAGCGCGCTGGTGCGCGGCGCTTGAGACCCTTCGGCCTATCCGAGTCGGGACCGTGAGTGCGGCTCGGCTCAGGCGCGCAGTGCCTGGGCCTCGCGGGCCAGTGCCGTGATGCGCTTCCAGTCGCCCGCCGCGATAGCGTCGGCCGGTGTCAACCACGATCCGCCACACACGCGCACGTTGGGCAGCGCGAGGAATTGCGGCGCCGTCGCGGGCGTGATGCCGCCAGTCGGACAGAACGCGACGTCCAGAAACGGCCCGGCCAGCGCCTTCAACATCGCAGTGCCGCCCGCCGCAGTGGCGGGAAAGAACTTGAGGAACGAGAAACCGTCTGCATTGGCGGCCATCACCTCGCTGGCCGTCGCCGCGCCGGGCAGCAGCGGCAGGCCCGCATCCTTGCAGGCCGTCCCCATTGCGCGCGTGTAGCCCGGGCTCACGCCGAACACGCAGCCGGCGGCCCTGGCCGCGCGCACGTCGTCGTGAGTGCGCAGCGTGCCGGCGCCAAGCACGGCCTCGGGCACCTCGCGCGCAATCGCCTGGATGCAGGCCAAGGCTGCCGGCGTGCGCAGCGTGACCTCGAGTACCTTCACGCCGCCGGCAACCAGCGCCTGCGCGAGCGGCACGGCATGTTCGACACGCTCGAGCACGATGACCGGGATGACCGGACCGAAGACCGCGAGATCCAGGGTGCTCTTGATCGCCATGGCCGCTCCGTTCAAAGCCAGGTCACCGCGCCCTGCTCGGCGCTCGTGACATTGCGGCGCATGCCGCCAAAAAGTTCGCGACCGAGGCCCTGTGCGTTGTCCTCGGCCTGTGCATCACTGATCGTCACCTCGACGCGCGCGGCCCAGGTCTTGGCATCGACGAGCGCATCGAGCTTGCCGGCAACGGCGTCGAGGCGGATCATGTCCCCGTCGCGCACCTTGGCCAGCGGGCCGCCGGCGAGCGCCTCGGGGCTCGCGTGGATCGCGGCAGGCACCTTGCCCGAAGCGCCGCTCATGCGGCCGTCGGTCACGAGTGCGACCTTGAAGCCCTTGCCCTGCAGCACTGCCAGTGGCGGCGTCAGCTTGTGCAGTTCGGGCATGCCGTTGGCACGCGGGCCCTGGAAGCGAACGACAACGACGACGTCGTGGTCGAGCTCGCCCGCCTTGAACGCCGCATGCAGTGCCTCCTGCCCGGCGAACACACGCGCCGGAGCCTCGATGACCCAGCGGTCCTCGGGCACCGCGCTGGTCTTGATGACCGAGCGGCCCAGATTGCCCTGCAGCAGCTTGAGCCCGCCGCTGGCCGAGAACGCGCGCGCAGCCGGCCGCACGATGCTCTCGTCGCCGCTGTCGCGCGGCAGGCGGCGCCAGGCGAGCCGCTCGCCCTCGAGCGTCGGCACCTCTCCGTAGGCCGCAAGGCCGCGCTCGCTGACCGTGGCCACGTCGGCATGCAGGCAGCCGGCATCGAGTAGTTCGCGCAGCACGTAGCCGGGCCCGCCCGCGGCCTGGAACTGGTTCACGTCGGCACTGCCGTTCGGGTACACGCGCGCGAGCAGCGGCACGGCGGCCGACAGGTCGGCGAAGTCGCTCCAATCGATCACGATCCCGGCGGCGCGTGCCACCGCCACCCAATGGATCAGGTGATTGGTCGAGCCGCCCGTGGCCAGGAGCGCCACCATCGCATTGACGATGACACGCTCGTCGACCAGGCGACCGATCGGGGTGAAGCGCGGCCCCCTTGCCGTGATCGCGAGCACCGTGCGCACCGCCTCACGCGTCAACTGCTCGCGCAGGACCGCATGCGGGTGCACGAAGGCGCTGCCAGGAACGTGCAGCCCCATCGCCTCGAGCAGCATCTGGTTGCTGTTGGCGGTGCCGTAGAACGTGCAGGTACCCGGGCCATGGTAGGCGGCGCTCTCGGCCTCGAGCAGCGCCGCGCGACCGACGAGGCCCGCCGCATGCTGCTCGCGCACCTTGGCCTTCGCGTTGTTCGACAGTCCGCTGCTCATCGGACCGGCCGGAACGAAGACGCACGGCAGATGGCCGAAATGGAGCGCGCCGATCAGCAGGCCCGGGACGATCTTGTCGCACACGCCCAGCAGCAGCGCGGCGTCGAAGACGTCGTGCGTGAGCGCGATCGCGGTGCCCATCGCGATCACATCGCGCGAGAACAGCGACAGCTCCATGCCCGGCAGGCCCTGCGTCACGCCGTCGCACATCGCGGGAACGCCGCCGGCGACCTGCGCCGTGGCGCCCTGCGAGCGCGCCTCGTCGCGGATCACTCCGGGGAAGCCCTCGTACGGCTGGTGCGCCGACAGCATGTCGTTGTAGGCGGTGACGATGCCGATGTGCGGTGCCCGCTCGGCCACGACCTTGAGCTTGTCGTCCGCCGGCAGCGCGGCGAACGCGTGGGCGACGTTCGCGCACCCCATGCGTTCGCTGCCCCGGGGTCGCTGCGCGAGGCGCTCGATGCGCTTCAGGTAGGCGCGGCGTGAAGGCGCACTGCGCTCGCGGATGCGTTCGGTGACTTCGTTGAGCGCGGCTTTCATGGACGACCGAGGGCTGTAACCGATGTTCCAATTCTGCCGTAACTCAGTTACATCGTCAAAACATCCCGCGGCGAGTCCCACCACCGATGCCATCATTTCGCGCCATGGACGGCTCGTGGCCCACCGTGCCCCCCCTGCGCGACCCGCAAGCCCTGCTCGCGCGCACGCGTCATGAATGGGGCGGCCATGAGGACCTGTGGATCTTCGGCTATGCGTCGCTCCTTTGGCGGCCTGAATTCGAGTCGGACGAGCATCGCCCGGCCACCGTGCGCGGCTGGCACCGTGCACTTCGCATGGCATCGCGCATCAACCGCGGCACGCCCGAGCGGCCGGGCCTGGTGTTCGCATTGCTTCCCGGCGGCTCGTGCCATGGCGCGGTGTATCGCGTCGCGCGCGGCCGGGCGCTCGCTGTACTCGAGGACCTGTGGCGGCGCGAGATGCCCACCGGGGTGTACGACCCACGCTGGCTGCCGTGCGCGACCGCCAAGGGCCCCGTGCGCGCGCTGGCGTTCACGCTGAGCCGCAAGAGCCCGCAGCACACCGGGCGTCTGTCCGATGCGCAGATGCTCGACATCCTGCGCCACGCGCGCGGCCGGTATGGCACGACGCTCGAATACCTCGTCTGTACCGCGCGCTGCCTGGCCGAGCGCGGTGTGCGTGACCGAGAGATCGAGCGCCTGCTCGCGCTGACGCGCAGGCACGGTCTGACGTGAACCAGACGCGAGGTTCGACGCAGATGCAGTGCGCCGCGTCTGAGCCTAGGCTGGCTCAGCGCATCGAGAAGACCGTGACCGCCTTCATGCCCGACAACGGTTCGATCAGCGGCAGCAGCGGCTGCAGGTCGCGATAGCGCATGGCCACCTTGGTGGCATAGGCAAAGAATCGCGGCAGGTCGGCCGCGTAGCGCGGCTTGTGATCGCGGTGCTTGAGGCGGCAGAACACGCCGAGCACGCGCAGGTGGCGTTGCAGCCCGCACCACTCGAGCTGGCGCCAGAAGTCGCCGAAGTCGTCGGGCACCGGCAACGAAGCGCGGCGCGCCGATTCCCAGTAGCGCACCGCCCAGTCGATCTCACGCTCCTCCTCCCATGAAAGGAAAGCGTCGCGCAGCAGCGATGCGATGTCGTAGCCAATCGGACCGGCGGCGGCGTCCTGGAAATCCAGGATCCCGGGATTCGGGTCGGCCATCATCAGATTGCGCGGCATCCAATCGCGGTGCACGGTGATCCGCGGCTGCGCATCCATGCCAGCAACCAGGGTCTGCGTGAACCGCTGCCAGACCTGCATCTGCTCGGCCGTCCAGCTGACGCCATGCTCGCGACCGACGCACCATTCTGGGAAGAGCGCGAGGCCGTGCTGCAGCGCCGGGCCCGCATACACCGGCAGGCCCTCGAACGGCACGTGCTGCTGCCACTGTACGAGCGCGGCGATCGCCGCGCGCATCAGGTCGTCGGCGCCGCGAGGCGAGGCCGCCTGGAGGGCCTCGAGAAACAGGGTCTGCCCCAGGTCCTCGAGCAGCAGGAAACCCCGATCGATGTCTGCCGCATGGACCTGTGGTCCATGCAGACCTGCCGCCGCGATGCGCGCGGCCACGTCGACGAAAGGCCGCACGTCCTCCTTCGGCGGCGGCGCGTCCATCACGACCAGGCTGCCGTGGCGCGCGCTGTCGATGCGAAGGTAGCGGCGAAAGCTGGCGTCGGCCGACGCGGCCCGCAGCGTGAGGGGACCGAGCTCGAAGGCATCGACCAACGGTGCGAGCCATTGCTCGAACGCGGCACGTCGCTCGGGGTTGGCCCACGGCACAAGACCCAGGGTGGGCCGCGCGGTCGGAAAGTCGGGAGCGGGGGGGGCTGCAGCAGTCATGGATAATTTTCATTCTACAAACCGAGGGCTCGTTCTCTCGACGGGGTGACTGCGCGCGCGCTGCACACCCCGATCGCGCCGCGCTCGCCTGCACCGTGAACCTGTCGAAACGCCACCCCCTCGCGCTGGCTGCCCTGACGTTGCTGGCGGGCTCCGGGGCGTATGCACAGGCGATTCCGCGTCCGACGCTGCAGCCTCCCGACGATCGCAACGCGCCGATCGAATTGCAGGCCGACGAGGTGCGTGGCCGGCCCGACCTTGAGTTCGAGGCGGTCGGCGGCGTGCAACTGCGACGCGGACGCGTCACCCTGACGACCGACCGTCTGAACTACGACAATGTCACCGACCGCGTGCACGCGCGCGGCAAAGCCCGCATCGAGACGGCCGATGGCGACTGGTTCAGCGGCTCCGAAATGCAGCTCACGCTTGGACGCTTCGAGGGTTGGTTGCTCGATCCCGAGTACTACTTCTCTCGGACCAAAGCGGGCGGAAGGGCGCAGCGTATCGACTTCCTCGACAGCGACCGAGCACAGCTCACCGGGGCCGATTACACCAGTTGCGGCCGCGATGGGAGCGGCACCCCGGACTGGCTGCTGACCACCGACAGCGTCAAGCTCGACTTCGAGACCGACGAGGGTGTGGCCGAGGGTGCAGTGCTGCGCTTCCTGGGCGTGCCGATCCTGGCTGCACCGGTGCTGAGCTTCCCTCTTTCCGACGCCCGCAAGTCCGGCTGGCTGCCGCCGTCGATCAACATCGACAGCAAGGCCGGCATCGAGCTGGCCGTGCCTTGGTATTGGAACATCGCGCCGCAGCGCGACGCCACGCTCACGCCGATCGTCTACACCCGCCGCGGATTCGGCAGCCAGATCGAGTTCCGCTGGCTGGAGCCGCGGCACCAGGGCGACGTGCAGTGGCAGTTCCTGCCTCACGACCGGGTTGCCGGCGAATCGCGCTTTGGCGTGCAATGGCGCCAGAGCGGAGTGCTCGGCAACGACGCTGCCCGGAGCTGGCGGTGGCAGTTCGAGGGTCAGCGCGCTTCGGATGACGGCTACTGGAAGGACTTCCCACGCACGCTGCGCTCGGTGACGCCGCGTCTGCTGCCGTTGGCGGCAGGGACCGAGCGCGACCTAAGAATCGACGGCTTCGATTCGACCGTGTATGCGCGCGTGCATTACTGGCAGGTGCTGCAGGACACCGATCCGCAGGCGCTGATCGCCGCGCCCTATCACCGGGCGCCGCAGATCGGGTGGCGCGGCGTGGGGCGCCCGTGGAGCGGCAGCGGGCCCGATCTGTCGTTCGAGGCCGAGATCAATCGTTTCGAACTCACGACCGACAGCGCCGGTGCGCCGCGCCCGGACGGACTGCGCGCGCACCTGCTCGCCCGGGCCGAGCACACGTGGCGCAGGCCGGGAGCCTGGCTCACGCCGCGCCTGGCGCTGAACCTCGCCCACTACCGCACCGACTCGGTGATGAGCGACGGCCGAACGGCCGCATCGCGTTCGATTCCGACCTTCAGTCTCGATGGCGGCATGGTGTTCGAGCGCGCGGCCGCGTGGGGCGACCGGGGCCTCACGCAGACGCTCGAGCCGCGCGTGCTGTATGTGAACACGCCGTTTCGCGCGCAGGACACGTTGCCGCTGTTCGACAGCGCACCCAAGGACTTCAACGACATCTCGGTGTTCAGCGATAACGCCTTCTCCGGCGTCGACCGCGTCTCCGACGCCCACCAGGTCACCGCCGGGGTCACGACGCGCCTGCTCGACGCCGCAAGCGGCGCCGAGGCACTGCGCTTGGGCATTGCCCAGCGCTATCTGCTGCGCGACCAGCGCGTCACGCCCGATGGTCAGCCGCTCAAGCAGCGCTTCTCCGATATCTTGCTGCTGGGCACTGCACATCTGTCTTCTCGCTGGGTGCTCGACGGCGCGGTGCAATACAGCCCGGAAATCGATCGCGCCACGCGTTCGGTGCTGTCCGCGCGTTACACGCCCGAGGCCTACCGCACGCTGTCTGCCACCTACCGCCTGGCGCGCGGCGCAAGCGAGCAGGTGGACGTGGGTTGGCAATGGCCCTTGTATCGCGGACAGCCGACACCGGGCGGCGGCAGTTGCCAGGGCACGCTGTATGGCGTGGGACGCATCAACTACTCGATGCGCGACAGCCGCATCACCGACTCGCTGGCCGGCATCGAGTACGACGCCGGGTGCTGGATCGCTCGCGTGGTGGCCGAACGGGTGTCAACCGGCCGCTCCGAAGCCACCACGCGGCTGATGCTGCAGCTCGAGCTGGTGGGCCTGTCTCGCCTGGGTTCGAATCCGCTTTCGGTCTTGAAGGACAATATCCCCGGCTACTCGCTGTTGCGAGAAGACCGCAGCGATCCACCGCTGCGCACCTATCCCCCTGCCGAACCCGCGCCGGCCACCACGATCCGATGACCCCAATTGCAAGAATCCTGATCTTCCTGGGCGCCGCCTTCATGGCCTGCCCTGCCTTGCGGGCACAGGAGCGCACCGAAGCCACCTTGCGCCCGGGCGACCACATCGTCGCGGTCGTCAACCAGGAGTTGGTCACCGCCTTCGAACTGAACCAGCGCATGGCCCAGGCACGCGAACAGGCGCGGCGCGAGAACCAGCGATTGCCCGCTGAGCGCGAATTCCGGACCATGATCCTCGAGAGCCTTGTCGAGGATCGCGCGATGCTGAGCTACGCGCGCGACAGCGGTGTTCGCATCGACGATGTCGAGATCGATCGTGCGGTGGCCGTGATCGCGTCGCAGAACCAGCTCACGCCGGCCCAGTTGCGCGCGCGCCTGGCGCAGGACGGGCTCGACCTGCCGCGCTTTCGGGCGCAGCTCAAGGACCAGCTTCTGATCGAGCGCGTGCGCGAACGCGAGGTGGCACAGCGCATCCGCGTGACCGACGGCGAAATCGACGAATTCATAGACAAGCAGCGCGGGGCGGCGTCCGGCGAGGTTCAGTACAACATCGCGCAGGTGCTGATCAAGGTCCCCGAGAGTGCGAGCGAGGCGGTCGTCGCCGAGCGCCGAGCGCGGGCCGAAGTCGCGGCACAGCGCGTGCGCGCCGGCGAGGATTTCGCCACCGTCGCGCGCCAGC
Source organism: Aquincola sp. (assembly GCA_029884035.1). Classification (GTDB taxonomy): domain Bacteria; phylum Pseudomonadota; class Gammaproteobacteria; order Burkholderiales; family Burkholderiaceae_C; genus CADEEN01. The sequence goes on from JAOUIM010000011.1 coordinate 17,644, forward strand.
TGTCCGAGGACGACAACCGCGAGCGCGGTGGCGAGATCGGCCTGCGCCCTGCGGATCGCCTGCCCGACATCTTCCTCGAGACGGTGCGGACACTCAAGGACGGGCAGGTTGCACCCGGCCTGCTGCGCACCGGCGCGGGCTTTCACCTGCTCAAGCTGATCGAGCGTGCCGAGGGTGGCGCCTTTCGCGTCGAACAGACGCGCGCGCGCCACATCCTGCTGCGTCCGAACGAACAGCTTTCCGAGGATGCGGCCCGCGCGCGGCTGGCCGAGTTCAAACGTCAGATCATCGACGGGACGCGCCGATTCGAAGACCTCGCGCGCGAGCATTCACTCGACGGTTCGGCCGCTGCCGGCGGCGACCTGGGCTGGGCCTCGCCGGGCCAGTACGTGCCTGAGTTCGAGGCCGGGATGAATCCGCTGCCGCCGGGCGGGATCTCCGACCCGGTGACGACGCGATTCGGCGTCCACCTGATCCAGGTGCTCGAACGGCGCAATGTCGCACTCGATGCGAAGCAGTTGCGCGAGCAGGCACGCGCCGCACTGCGGGAGCGCAAGTTCGAGGCCGCCTACGGCGAGTGGCTGCGCGAGGTGCGCGGTCGTGCCTACGTCGAATTCCGGGACGCGCCGCAATAGCGTGAAGCACCAGCCGCGCAAACGCTTCGGCCAGCATTTCCTGGTCGACAGCGCGGTGATCGAAGCCATCGTCAAGGCGATCGACCCGAAGCCCGGCGATGCCCTCGTGGAGATCGGTCCCGGGCTGGCGGCACTCACGCAGCCGCTCGTCGAACGTTGCGGCCACCTCACCGTGATCGAACTCGATCGCGATCTCGCGGCGCGGCTGCGCAAGCGACCCGCGCTCCAAGTGATCGAGGCCGATGTGCTGACCGTCGACTTCGCGGCGCTCGCCGCGGCCCGTGGCCAGCGCCTGCGTGTCGTCGGCAACCTGCCGTACAACATCTCGACACCGACACTGTTCCACCTGCTCGGCGCGGCGGAGCACGTGATCGACCAGCACTTCATGCTGCAGAAGGAGGTGGTCGAGCGCATGGCCGCAAGCCCCGGACGCAAGGACTACGGCCGCTTGTCGGTCATGCTGCAGTGGCGCTACCACATCGAACCCGTGCTCGACGTGCCACCCGATGCCTTCGATCCGCCGCCGCGCGTCGACTCCGCGGTCGTGCGCATGCTTCCATGGCCCGAGCCCGCAGTGCTGGAGCAGGCGACACTCGAATCACTGCTTGCCGCCGCGTTTTCGATGCGGCGCAAGCTTCTGCGCCACGGCCTCGGCCCGTGGCTCACCACGCGCGACTACAAGGGAAGCTTCGACCTGCAGCGTCGCGCCGAGGAAGTGCCGGTGGCCGAGTACATCGCGCTCGCGCAGACGGTCTGAAGCGTTGCTAGTCGAGCGGTCACCTGCGCCGCCCACCGCGCAGCGGCCGACAGGGTGTACCGGGCTGGCCTCGTCAGGCCGCCATCGGTACCAGGAAGTCGCGACTGATGCCCACTCCCAGGTCGCCGACGCGGTCGAGGAACTGCGTGAGGTAGGCGTGCAGGCCGGTCGCCAGGATCTCGTCGATGTGGCCGAATTGCAGGTCACTGCGCAGTCGGCCGGCTCGGCGCAGGGTCTCGGCGCTCTGCGCGTTGGCAACCAGGTTGAGGTTGGCCACCACGTCGTTCATGCACGCCGCCAGCGAGCGTGGCATGTCGGGACGCAGGATCAGCAACTCGGCGACCTTCTCGGGCACGATGACATTGCGATAGACCTTGCGATAGATCTCGAAGGCCGACACCGAACGCAGGATCGCGCTCCAGTGGTAGAAGTCGATCTCCTGGCCCTCCTTGGCCTGGGCTCCGAAGAAGTCGCCGCCGACCGCGGCCTGGAACTTGACGTCGAGCAGGCGCGCTGTGTTGTCCGCGCGCTCGAGAAAGGTGCCGATGCGCAGGAAGTGCAGCGCCTCGTCCTGCAGCATCGTGCCCACGGTCACACCACGCGACAGATGCGAGCGGGTCTTCACGCGTTCGAGCACCGGCCCCGGGTCGCGCAGCGTGGACTCCGCGCGCAGCAACTTGTTGAACTCGAGCCAGGTCTGGTTCTGGGTCTCCCAGACCTCGGTGGTCAGCGCGCCGCGCACAGCACGAGCGTTCTCCCGCGCCGCACGCACGCAAGACAGGATCGACGACGGGTTGCTTTCGTCCCGGATCATGAAGTCCATGACATTGCGCGCAGTGACCTCGCCGAAGCGCTGCGCGAAGCTGCTAGTCAGCTCGCTGATCGATAGCAGGCCACGCCAACCCTGCTCGGCGGCGTCGTGCGACTGCGGAAGCAGCGACATCTCGTAGCTGACACCCAGCATGCGCGCCGTGTTCTCGGCGCGTTCCATGTAACGCGCCATCCAGAACAGATGGTCTGCGGTCCTAGACAACATGACTCATACCTCCAGAACCCAGGTGTCCTTGGTGCCGCCACCCTGCGACGAGTTGACGACCAGCGAGCCTTCCTTCAGCGCCACGCGGGTCAGGCCGCCAGGCACCATTTGCACGCTCTTGCCCGAGAGCACGAACGGGCGCAGGTCGATGTGGCGTGGCGCGATGCCCGATTCGACGAAGGTCGGGCAGGTCGACAGCGCGAGCGTCGGCTGCGCGATGTAGTTCGTGGGATGGGCCTTCAATGCGGCGCGAAAGTCCTCGACCTCCTGCCGGGTCGCCGCAGGCCCGACCAGCATGCCGTAGCCGCCGGCGCCGTGCACCTCCTTGACCACCAGTTCGGCCAGGTGGTCGAGCACGTACTGCAGGTCCTTCGGATCGCGGCACAGGTAGGTCGGCACGTTCTGCAGGATCGGCTTTTCCCCGAGGTAGAACTCGATCATCTTGGGCACGTACGGATAGATGCTCTTGTCGTCGGCCACGCCGGTGCCGATGGCGTTGGACAGCGTCACGTTGCCGGCGCGATAGACATCGAGCAGGCCCGCGCAGCCGAGCGTGCTGTCGGCACGGAAGGCCCTCGGATCCAGGAAATCGTCGTCGACCCGGCGGTAGATGACGTCGACCCGGCGCGGACCCTGGGTCGTGCGCATGAAGATGAAGCCGTCGCGCACGAACAGGTCCTTTCCCTCGACCAGTTCGACACCCATCTGCTGGGCCAGGAAGGCATGCTCGAAGTAGGCGCTGTTGTACATGCCCGGCGTGAGCACGACCACGGTCGGATCGTTGGCGCTGGCTGGTGCCAGTGAGCGCAGCGTCTCGAGCAGCAGATCGGGGTAATGCGCCACCGGCTCGACACGGTGCTGGCTGAACAGCTCGGGAAACAGCCGCATCGACATCTTGCGGTTCTCCAGCATGTAGCTCACGCCGCTGGGTACGCGAAGGTTGTCCTCGAGTACGTAGTACGTCCCGCCGCCATCGGCGTTCGCGGCGCGCACGATGTCGATGCCGGCGACATGCGAATAGACGTCGCCTGGGATGTCGACCCCGGCCATCTCGGGCCGGAACTGCGCGTTACGCTCGATCTGCCCGGCCGGCACGATCCCCGCCTTGAGAATTGCCTGATCGTGGTAGACGTCGCGGATGAAGCGGTTGAGCGCGGTCACGCGCTGCACGAGGCCGCGCCGCATCTCGCGCCACTCGGCGGCGGGGATGATGCGCGGAATCAGATCGAACGGGATCAGCCGCTCCGTCCCCGAGCCCCCCTCGTCCTTCGTGCCATAGACGGCAAACGTGATCCCGACGCGGCGGAAGATCAGCTCGGCCTCCTCGCGCCGCTGCTGCATCACGTCGGCCGGCTGGTCAGCAAGCCATCGCGCGTAGGTGCGATAGGGCTCGCGCACCGCATCGGGCGCACCGGGCATGCCGGCATTCATCTCGTCGAATCGGGGGCCGGGGCTCATCGCATCACTCCTCGCAAGTCCTTTGCCATCTCGTTCAGTCGCTGTCCAGGCGGCGCGTGCCGACCTGCACGCTGAGCTCGTGCGCACCGCCGCCACGGATCACGCCACGCAGCGGCGTCACGTCGCCATAGTCGCGGCCGACCGCGAGTCGGATGTGCGACTCGCCCGGCAGCACATTGTTCGTCGGATCGAATTCGAGCCAGTGCGCCGAGCTGCCGTCGGCCCTCGGACACCAGACCGCGAGCCACGCGTGCGAGGCATCGGCGCCCAGCATCGGTGCGCCGGGGTGCACGGCATGCACCGGCGTGGTGAGCAGGTAGCCG
>JAOUIM010000012.1 GCA_029884035.1 Aquincola sp.
CATCGCAGCGACGACACAAGTTGGTCGGCCCTTCATGCAAGTGCGTCCCCAAGGACCGCCTTGCAACGACAGTTACCGTTCGCGCACCGCGATGGCAGTCGTCGGCTCTATAGAACCGCAGGTCAGATCGACATTTCGAAGTATTGGTTTGTCGTCGCTCTGCCACCCTCTAGAGTGCCATCAAGACTGTCTGTGGAGCCGCGCATGAATCTGACCATCAGCCCAGCCTCGGACGTCCGGGCACCGTTGTCGCGGCCATGCTTCGACGAGCGAGGCTATCTCGTCGACGGCGATCAGTGGAGCGCGGCCCTGGCCCAGGCGTTGGCGACCGAGGAAGGCATCGAACGGCTGGGACCCGACCATTGGAAGGTCATCGAACATGTGCGCACCCAGTTCTTCGCGCTCGGAGCGCTACCGGTGATGCGGCTGGTGTGCCGCGCCGCAAAGATCGAGCCAGGGACGGCGCGCAGCCTGTTCCGCGGCTGCGCCAGCCTCTGGCGTATTGCCGGGCTGCCCAATCCGGGCGAAGAGGCGCTGGCCTACATGCACTGAATCTCGATCGCAGGTCGTGTGCCTGCGCGAGCACCCCTTGCGCCCTTACTCCACCGTCACGCTCTTGGCCAGGTTGCGCGGCTTGTCGACATCGGTGCCGCGCGCAACCGCGGTGTGATAGGCGAGCAGCTGCAGCGGCACCACGTGCAGGATCGGGCTCAGCGCCCCGTAGTGTTCGGGCATGCGGATGACATGCTCGCCCGGACCGCTCTCGATGCGGGTGTCGGCGTCGGCGAAGACGTAGAGCTCGCCACCGCGCGCCCTCACTTCCTGCATGTTGCTCTTGAGCTTTTCGAGCAGCTGGTCATTCGGCGCGATCGTCACCACCGGCATCGAGGACGTGACGAGCGCGAGCGGACCGTGCTTGAGCTCGCCCGCGGGGTAGGCCTCGGCGTGGATGTAGCTGATCTCCTTGAGCTTCAGCGCCCCTTCGAGCGCCACCGGGTAATGCAGGCCGCGGCCGAGGAACAGCGCGTTCTCCTTGCTCGCGAAGGCCTGTGACCAGGCGACGATCTGTGGCTCGAGCGCGAGCACCGCGGCCACCGCGGTGGGCAGGTGGCGCAGCGCCTTCAGGTGCGCGGCCTCCTGCGCATCGGTCAAGCGGCCGCGCACCTGTGCAAGCGCCAGTGCGAGCAGGAACAGCCCCACGAGCTGCGTCGTGAAGGCTTTCGTCGACGCCACGCCCACCTCGACCCCGGCACGTGTGAGGTAGGCGAAGCGGCACTCGCGCACCATCGCGCTGGTGGCCACGTTGCACACCGTCAGGGTCGTCTGCATGCCGAGCGCGCGCGCATGCTTGAGCGCGGCGAGCGTGTCGGCGGTCTCTCCGCTTTGCGTGATCGTGACCACCAGGGTGCGCGGGTTTGGCACGCTGTCGCGATAGCGGTACTCGCTGGCGATCTCGACGTTGGTCGGCACACCGGCGATGCCTTCGAGCCAATAGCGTGCGGCGCAGCCTGCGTAATAGCTCGTGCCGCAGGCCAGGATCAAGACCTGGTCGATGTTCTTGAACGCGCTGTAGGCGCCGTCGCCGAACAGTTCGGGGCTGATGCCGGCAACCGCGTCGAGCGTGTCGGCGATCGCCTTGGGCTGCTCGAAGATTTCCTTCTGCATGTAGTGGCGGTAGGGTCCGAGCTCGGCCGCCCCGCTGTGCGCCTGCACGATGCGCACCGTGCGGTCGACCGGGCGCAGGCTGCCGTCGGCCTGCCTGCCGACGATCCAGTGCTTGCCCATCTGGACATCGACCACGTCGCCCTCCTCGAGGTAGACGATGCGATCGGTCACGCCGGCGAGCGCCATCGCGTCGGAGGCGAGAAAGGTCTCCCCGTTGCCGACGCCCAGCACCAGCGGCGAGCCCGCGCGCGCGCCGACCACGCGGTGCGGCTCGTCGCGGCAGAACACCGCGATCGCGTAGGCACCCTTGAGCCGCGACACCGCCTGCTGCACCGCTTCGAACAGGTCGCCCTGGTACAGGTGTGCGACGAGGTGCGCAATGACCTCGGTGTCGGTCTGGCTGGTGAACGTGAAGCCCTTGGCCTGCAGTTCCGCGCGCAGCTCCTCGTAGTTCTCGATGATCCCGTTGTGCACCAGCGCGATCCGGCCGGGCGCGTCGGAGGCTGCAATCGGGCCGGGCGAGAAGTGGGGGTGCGCATTGGCGACCGCCGGGGCGCCGTGGGTGGCCCAGCGCGTATGGGCAATGCCGGTGCCGGCGACTAAGTGCTCGGCATCGACCTGCATCTGCAGTTCGGCCACGCGCGCGGTGCTGCGTGCGCGCCGCAATCCGCCGTCCTGATGGACGGCGACGCCGCACGAGTCGTAGCCCCGGTACTCGAGCCGTTGCAGGCCCTGGACGAGGATCGGGACGATGTTGCGCGCACTGACTGCGCCGACGATGCCGCACATGCGGGAGGCTCCTGGGGTCTACGAAGGCCCGGACTCTAAGCGCGATTCCGTGAAATTGGATTGCAAGTATTTTGCAATTTCGCTGCTTCATACCCCAGAATGAGTGGTATGGAATCCAAACCATTGAAGTCGTCCATCGATGAAATTGACTTGCGTCTTCTGGATCTGCTTCAGGCCGATGCGTCGGTCGCCAACCAGGACCTGGCCGCCGCGGTGGGCGTCTCGCCGGCCACGGCCCTACGGCGGGTACGGCGTCTCACGGACGCCGGGTTGATCGAGCGGCGCATCGCGATCCTGGCCGCCGACAAGGTCGGCGGCCTGCAGGCGCTGGTCGAGGTGCAACTCGACCGTCAGGGCGCCGAGCACCTCGATGCCTTCGAGGCCATCGCGGTGGTCGACGCCGCGGTGCAGCAATGCTGGCGCACGACCCCGGGGCCCGATTTCGTGCTGGTGCTCTGGGTCGCCGACATGGCCGCCTACAACGCGCTCGTGCAGCGGCTGTTCACGCAGAACGCCAACGTGCGCAACGTGAAGACCTTCTTCGCGACCCGGCGCGCGAAGTTCGAGCCGCGCATCGATGTCGGCGCACTGCGCGCTATCGACTCAGGATCGCGAGCCCCTTGAGGTATTCGCCTTCGGGGAAAAACAGAGTGGTCGGGTGGTCGCATGCGGCTTCCAGGCGCGCGAGCAGCGCACCGTCCACGCCGGCGTCGATGCCCGCGCCGGCGACGATCTTGTGGAACAGCTCGGCGCCGACGCCGCCCGAGCACGAAAAGGTGAACAGCAGCCCCCCGGGCGCGAGCAACTTGAGCGCCAGGCGGTTGATGTCCTTGTACGCCCGCGCGGCACGCTCGGCGTGCGCGGCGGTGGGTGCGAACTTGGGCGGGTCGAGCACGATCGCGTCGAACCGCGCCTCGGCCTTGAGCTGTTCGCGCAGGTAGGCGTTCACGTCGGCGTCGGCGAAGCCCGCGCGGGCCGCATCGAAACCGTTGTCTGCCACATGCGCGCGCGCCCGCTCGAGCGCCGGCGCCGACGAGTCGACACTCATCACCTCGGCGGCGCCGCCGGCCAGCGCCGCCACCGTGAAGCCGCCGGTGTAGCAATAGCAATTGAGCACACGCTGTGCGCCGAAACGGCGAACGAGCTCGGCAAAGCGCGCCCGGTTGTCGCGCTGGTCGAGGTAGTAGCCCGTCTTGTGGCCCTGCGCCACGTCGACCGCGAGGCGCCAGCCATGCTCGCGGATCGTGACACCGGTGGTGCCGTCTCCCCGCAACCACCCGGTCACGGGCGCCAGCCCCTCGAGCGTGCGCACGCCCGAGTCCGAACGTTCGTAAAGCCGCGCACAGCCGGTGGCGGCCAGCAGCGCATCGGCAATCGCGCCCTTCCAGCGCTCGGTGCCGGCGGACAGGAACTGCGCGCACAGCAGCTCACCATAGCGGTCGACGATGAGTCCGGGCAGGCCGTCGGCCTCCCCATGGATGAGGCGCACCCCGTCGCTGGCGATCGGCAGCCGGGTGCGCAGCGCCACCGCCGCCGCGATCCGGCGCTCGAGGAACGCTGCATCGACATGCTCGGCCTCGTCGAAACTCCACACGCGCAGCCGGATCTGCGAGCGCGGACTGTAGGCGGCCCAGGCCAGGAAGCGGCCGTCGGCGGCCTGCACGCGCACCGTCTCGCCGCTGTCGCCGCCGCCCTTGTCCACGCTGCCGGCAAACACCCAGGGGTGGCGCCGCAGCAGCGAGCGCTCCTTGCCCTCGCGCAATCGAACGGTTTTCATCGGCACGATTGTCCGCCGAGGGATGGACGACACGGCTGCGCGGGCGCACGATGTCCGTCCCGCATCGCTGGAGGACTGCCATGACCCGTCACGTTCTACCCGTCGGAATCGCCGTCGCGCTCGCGCTGGTGGGCTGCGGCAAGGTGCAGGAGAAGGCCGCGGAGAAGGCGGCCGAGAAGATGATCGAGTCGTCGATGTCCAAGGAGGGCGCGCAGGCCAAGGTCGACCTGTCCGAAGGCGGCATGAAGGTCACCACCACCGACGCCTCGGGCAAGACGGTGCAGATGGAGATGGGCAATGCCAAGATCAGCGAGTCTGAGCTGGGCCTGCCTTTCTATCCGGGCGCCAAGCCAACGGAGGGCACCGGCACGCGCATGGTCAACGGCACCAGCAGTTCGCTGCAGATGGGGCTGCACAGCGACGATGCACCCGACAAGGTGGCCGCCTTCTACCGGGAGCGGCTCAAGTCGATGTCCGAGGGCAAGCAGTTGATGGACATGAGCAGCAACGACGGCGCGTCGATCAGCCTGGTCGACGACAGGACCAAGAGCATGCTGCAGGTCCACGTCAGCAAGGCCGAGAAAGGCAGCGACATCGCCCTGGTGGCCACCCGCGAAGGTGCCAAGTAAGGGCTACTTGCGCTTGGCGCGCGGGTGTGCGGCGTCGTACACCTTGGCGAGGTGCTGACAACACGCGCTTGCCGTGTGTTGCGTCGCAGGCTCATGTTCGCGAAGCGAACGTGAAGGCCCTCGGCGCCGTGTCGAAGACAAAACGGCACCGAGTCCGTCAGCCCGGTTTTCGTTTGGCGCGCGGGTGTGCGGCGTCGTACACCTTGGCGAGGTGCTGAAAATCGAGCTTGGTGTAAACCTGCGTCGTCGCGATGTTGGCGTGGCCCAGCAGTTCCTGCACGCCGCGCAGGTCGCCGCTGGACTGCAGCAGGTGTGAGGCGAAGCTGTGGCGCAGCATGTGCGGATGCACGTGCGTCGGCACGCCGGCGGCAAGCGCCATCGCCTTCAGGCGCGTGCGCAACTGGCTCGCGGTCAGGCGCGTGCCCCGCCGGCTGACGAACAGCGCGGGTTCGCCGGCATGCGCGAGCTGGTCGCGGTGCGGCAGCCAGGCGTCGATTGCCTCCATCGCCGCGCGGCCCACCGGCACGCTGCGGCGCTTGCTGCCCTTGCCGAGCACATGCGCGGTGACCTCGGCGCGATCGATCCAGCCCGCCGCGCCCTGGCTGGCTCGCGCGTCCAGTGCGGTGAGTTCGCTCACGCGCAGGCCGGCACCGTAGAGCAGCTCGACGATCGCATGATCGCGAGCGAGCAGGCGCGCGTCGCCGCTGTCGCCGCGGTGCTCGGCCAGCGCCACCGCATGATCGACCGACAGCGCCTTCGGCAACGGCTTGCCCGCCCTGGGCGCCCGCACGCCATCGACCGGGTTGAGCTTGAGCTCGCCCTGCTCGCCCCACCAGCGGTACAGGCCGCGCCACGCCGCCAGCCGCAGCGCCAGGCTGCGCGGCGCGAGCCCCTGACGGTGTGCCTGCGCGATCCAGCGCCGTACATGGTGCGCCTGCACCGCGCCCAGGTCGATACCCTGCTGCGCGGCGTCGGCAGCCAGGCGCACGAGCGCCTCGCGATAGGTCTGCAGGGTGCGGGCCGCCACGCGCCGCTCGACTTCCAGGTGCCGCAGGTAGCGCGGCATCGGCTCGGGCAGCGCCGGCGCGTCGCTCACGTGCGCGGCAGCAGCTGCACCAGCGCGGCGCTCGCGACCTCGCCGATGCGCGCGAGGAAGTCGGTGGCCATGTCGGCAGCAAAACGGGTGGGGTCGGGCGAGCCAAGCGCGAGCAGGCCGAAGGCGCCGTTGGCTGTCGATCTTCGCAGCGGCACCAACGCGATCGACGCGACCGTGGCCGCGTCATCGAGCCAGCGCAAGGCCTCGACACCGCTGCTGGCGCCGCAGTACGGTTGCGCAAGGCCGTCGGCGAAGGCCTTGGCGTCGTCGCTCACGCCGGTGGCGAAGGCTGCGCCCGCGTGGGCCGGGTCGACCCCCCACACACGCAGCGCGGCCTGTGGAACGAGGAACTGCTGCTTGAGCTCGCGCACCAGCACCTCGGGCACGGCGGCGGCATCGGCGGTAAGCATCAGCGCGCGGGTCCAGCGATGCAGGCGGTCGGCGATGGCCATGTTGTCCTGGCCGTTGCGGATCATCTCGACGATCTTCTTCTCCAGCCCCTTGATGCGCTCGCGCAGCATCTCCATCTGCCGCTCCTGCAGCGACACCGCACGCTGGCCGTGTGGGCTGGTCAGCTGGACCGATGCGAGCAGCTCCGCGTGGCGCTCGAAGAAAGCTGGCGTCTGCACCAGGTAATCGGCGATATCGGCCTCGGTGATGCCTTGCGGCACGGATGCTGCAGTCACAGTTCGATCTCCCCTTCGAATACCGTCTCGGCCGGACCGGTCATCAACACATGGGCCTGGTCGCCGGTACGGCGATCCCATTCGACCGTGAGCACACCGCCGCGCGTGTTGACGTCCACCCGCGCATCGAGCAGGCCCAGGCGGATGCCGGCCACCACCGCCGCGCACGCACCCGTGCCGCAAGCCAGCGTCTCGCCGGCGCCGCGTTCGTACACCCGCAACGCGATCTCGCCACGCGACAGCACGTGCATGAAGCCGGCATTGACTCGTTGGGCAAAGCGCGGATGGCCCTCGATCGCCGGGCCGAGCGTGGCCACCGGAACGCCTCGCACGTCGTCCACGCGCACCACCGCGTGCGGGTTGCCCATCGACAGCACGGCGACCTCGACCGTGCGGCCCTCAACGGGCAGCGGCCAGAGTGCGAAGCCGTTGACCTCGCGCGGCACGAGCCCCTGCGGATCGAAGGGCACGCGGGCGAGGTCGAACACCGGCGCGTTCATGTCCACGGTCACCCGGCCGTCCGCGCGCGCGTGCAGTTCGAGCAGGTTGTTGACCGTCTCGACGCGCACCACCGACTTATCGGTCAAGCCCTTGTCGCGCACAAATTGCACGAAGCAGCGTGCGCCGTTGCCGCAATGCTCGACCTCATCGCCCGAGAAGCCGTTGAAGATGCGGTAGCGGAAGTCGACCCCGGGCGTCGCGGTCTTCTCGACGACGAGAATCTGGTCCGCGCCGACACCGAAGCGCCGGTCAGCGATGCGCTTGACCTGGTGCGCGTTCAGTTCGATCGGTGTGCGGGTGCCATCGAGCACGACGAAATCGTTGCCCGCGCCGTGCATCTTGGTGAACTGCAATCTCATCGCCCGCGCATTGTCGCCGATCGACTCAGCCGTACAGCGCGGGCTCGCCTTCCGGTCGCGTCTTGAAACGCTTGTGTACCCACAGGTACTGCGCCGGGTTGCGCCGCACTTCGGCTTCGATCCACCGGTTCATGCGCAAGGTGTCGGCCAGCGCATCTTCGCTTGGCCAATCCGTCCAGGCGGGCAGGAAGCGCACGCGCCAGCCGCCGTGTTCGAGCATCTCGGCCACCACGAGCTGGACCGTCATGCCCAGCGAGCGTGCCATGCGCGAGGGAGCGAGCAACGTGGCAGCCGGCACGCCGAAGAAGGGGACGAAGGCCGCATCCTTGATGCCGAAGTCCATGTCCGGCAGGTTGAAGAAGACCATCCCATCCCTGATCGCGCGCATCAGCGGCCTGGCGCTTTCCTGACGTGAGAACAGCGCCGAGTTGCCGAAGCGCTCGCGACCGGCGCGCACGGCCTTGTCGAACACCGGGTTGCTCTGCGCCTGGTAGATCGTCGCTGCCCGACGCTGTTGGAACAACTGCACCGCACAGGCCGCAGCTTCGAGCGCCAGGAAATGCGGGACCACCCACATCACCGGGCCTGGCGTGCGTTCGGCAAGGTGAACGTCGCCCTCGATCTCGATCAGGCTCATGATGCGTTCGCGCGAGGCGTACCAGAACACGCCGCGCTCGAGCAGGCTGCGCCCGAGCCAGCGGAAATGCTCGCGAATCAGCGCCTCGCGCTGGACTGCATCGAATTCGGGCAGGCAGAGTTCGACATTGCGTTTTGCGATGCGGCGCCGCGACTTGGCCAGGGCATGCAGCAACGAACCGAGCGCGCTACCGAGCGCCGACAGCACACCGATCGGCAACCCATGTAGCAGCCAGAGGATGGCCAGCAATGCGCGCACGCCCAGATTCATGCGGTCCTCGGGTTCTTGTACCGGTGGTAGCCCCAGAGGTACTGCTGCGGGCACTGCCGGATCAGGAACTCCATTGCGCGGTTGATCGCCGTCGCGCAGGCGATCTGGTGCGCCATGTCATCGCCGCCAAAGGCCGGCGCTTCGGGCAAGGGCTCGGGCATGGCAAAGACCCGCATGCGCCAGCCGGTTGCTGCGCCCAGGCGTTCGCCAATCATCAGCAACAGCGGCGCGCCGGTCTGCAACGACAAGCGCGCCGCAAGCGTCATCGTGTAAGCATCTTGGCCGAAGAACGGTGCCCACACGCCCATTCCTTCGGGCGGCACCTGGTCGGGGAGCAGACCCACCGTCTGTCCCTGACGCAGCGCTCGGATCATCTGCCGCACGCCGGCCAGCGAGGCGGGTGCAGTCAGCATGCCAGGACGCGCGCGCGCGCTGGCCTCCAGTTCACGCAGCCAGGCCTTCTTGGCGGGGCGGTACAGGGCGGTCACGGGCTGGCGAGCGCCGAAGCGCTCCGCATAGGCCTGCGCGGTGACCTCGAAGGCGCCCAGGTGGGGCGTGAGAATGACGATGCCGCGACCTGCCTCGAGCGCGGCGTCGATGAGGTGGGCATCGACCCACTCGACCTTCGGTGTCAGCGGCGCGTCGGCCGATCGCAGCCACAGACGCGGCGTTTCGGTAACCATGCGCCCGGCATGGGCGATTGCCGCGCGCCGGTGCTCTCTCGACAGGCCCGCCCGGTCGGCGTTGGCATTGAACCGCGTGCGGTAGCTCGGCGACAGCGCGTACCCCGCCCACCCCAGCAAGCTGCCAAGCGCGTGCAGGAACCCGAGAGACCGGCGCGACAGCCAGTACAGGACGGTGAGCATGTTTCCTATAATCGTCGCATCGCCGAGTTATGAACTACTTGCGGGGCGATTCACAAGTTCTGCTAAAGCGTTCGCCGCTCCTCCAGAACCAGGCCGGCAACGCGCCATGCAACCCAACTGGAGTTTAAGAGTGGCCAACGATTTTCTTTTCACCTCCGAGTCCGTTTCCGAAGGGCACCCCGACAAGGTCGCCGACCAGATCTCGGACGCCATCCTCGACGCGATCTTCAAGCAGGACCCGCGCAGCCGCGTCGCGGCCGAGACGCTGTGCAACACCGGTCTGGTCGTATTGGCCGGCGAGATCACGACCAATGCGCATGTCGACTACATCCAGGTCGCGCGCGACACGATCAAGCGCATCGGCTACGACAACACCGACTACGGCATCGACTACAAGGGTTGCGCGGTACTGGTGGCCTACGACAAGCAGAGCAACGACATCGCGCAGGGCGTCGACCATGCCAGCGACGACCACCTGAACACCGGCGCCGGCGACCAGGGCCTGATGTTCGGCTACGCCTGCGACGAGACGCCCGAACTGATGCCCGCGCCGATCTACTACGCGCACCGCCTGGTCGAGCGCCAGGCCCAGCTGCGCCGCGACGGGCGGCTTCCGTTCCTGCGACCGGACGCCAAGAGCCAGGTGACGATGCGCTACGTCGATGGCAAGCCGCACAGCATCGACACCGTGGTGCTGAGTACGCAGCACCACCCCGACCAGAGCGAGACCGCGACCAAGCTCAAACCCAGCTTCTACGAGGCGGTGATCGAGGAGATCATCAAGCCGGTGCTGCCCAAGGAGTGGCTGAAGGAAACCAAGTACCTGGTCAACCCCACCGGCCGTTTCGTCATCGGCGGCCCGCAGGGCGACTGCGGCCTGACCGGCCGCAAGATCATCGTCGACACCTACGGCGGCGCCTGTCCACACGGCGGCGGCGCGTTCAGCGGCAAGGACCCGAGCAAGGTCGACCGCTCGGCGGCCTATGCGTGCCGCTACGTCGCGAAGAACATCGTCGCGGCCGGCCTGGCGCGGCAATGCCAGATCCAGGTGGCCTATGCGATCGGCGTGGCGCGGCCGATGAACGTGACGGTCTACACGGAAGGTACCGGGGTGCTGCCCGACGACAAGATCGCCGCGATTGTCGGCGAGGTGTTCGACCTGCGACCGAAGGGCATCATCCAGATGCTCGACCTGTTGCGCCCGATCTACGAAAAGACCGCCGCCTACGGCCATTTCGGCCGCGACGAACCCGAGTTCACTTGGGAGCGTACCGACAAGGTCGCGGTGCTCCGCGATCTCGCCGGACTCAAGTGAGTGCCGCCGCCAAGGCGTCCTGCCGTCTTGAGGCCCAGGCTGACGTCATATGGCGGCGGGGAGGAGCCGTCGCCATGGCCGAAGCCCGTGCAAGCCACGACGCAGCCGCATTCCCGACGGGCGGCGCGCGCCGCCCCGGGTGATCGTCACCCGTACCGCACCGCCTCGGTGTACCGCGAATCCTCGTGCAGCGCCCAGTAGGCGTCCTGCATCCGCTGAGTCACCGGTCCGACGACACCCGTCGCGCGCGAGCCGATCGCCACGCCATCGAGCTGCGTCACCGCGATCGCGCCGCCGCCGGTGGACGAGAGGAACACCTCGTCGGCGCGCCGCAGCTCATCGACCCCGAGCTCGCGCACCTGCATGTCGAAGCCCTCGCGCTCCGCGAGTTCGATCATCGTGCGCCGCGTCACCCCCTCGAGCACGCCCGACGACGGCGTGACGATCGCGCGGCCGAACACCGCGAACACGTTGAACCCCGGCCCCTCGGCGACATGCCCTGCGCCGTCGGTCAGCACCACGGTCTCGCCGCCGCGCTCGTAGGCCTCGAACAGGCCCATCACGAAGTCGAGCCAGTGGTAGTTCTTGATGCGCGGATCCACGCTGCCCGGCGGAATGCGCTGCGGCGTGCCGACGATCAGGTTGATCCCGCGCTTCTGCTTGTCGGGGTCGGCGATCCAGACGAACGGGATGGCAAACGCCATGAAGCGGTTGGTGCAGGTGCGCGGATCGCGCGAACCCGGCGCCGGCCGGCCGCGTGTGCACAGCAGCTCGACATACGCGTCGCGCAGGCCGGCGCGGCGCACGCACTCGTGCATCACCTCGCGCATGCGCTCGCGGCCGACGCCCGGATCGAGCCGCAGCGCCGTGCAGCTGGCTTCGAAGCGGTCGAGGTGGTCGCCCAGCCGGAAGAACTTGCCTTGCCACACATGGGCCACGTCATAGGTGGCGTCCGAGTGCAGGAAGCCCCAGTCGAAGATCGAGATCTTGGCGTCCTCGGGGGCGACGAACTCGCCGTCGACATAGGCACAACCGTTCATGCTCGCATCGTAGCGGCGATGCGATGATCCGGCCATGCCATTGCGTCTTTACTGCGCCGCGCTGATCGCCTTGCTCGCCGTGTCGGCGTGGCGGCCCTACGACCTGGCCACTTGGGCGATGGAATTGGCGCCGGTGTTCGTCGTGCTGCCGCTGCTGTGGGCCACGCACAGGCGCTTCCCGCTTACACCGATGCTGTACGCGCTGATCTTCGTGCACGCGCTCGTGCTTGCGCTGGGCGGGCATTACACCTACGCCCGCGTGCCGCTGGGTGACTGGATGCGCGAAGCGTTCCAGCTTTCGCGCAACCCCTACGACGGCATCGGCCACTTCATGCAGGGTTTCGTGCCCGCGATCGCAGCACGCGAATTGCTGCTGCGGCACACCAGGCTGGAGCGCGGCGGCTGGCTGTTCGTACTCGTCACGGCGACTTGCCTGGCCATCAGCGCGATCTACGAGTTGATCGAATGGGGCGCCGCCGTGGCCATCGGCCAGGGTGCCGACGAATTCCTCGGCACCCAGGGCGATCCGTGGGACACACAGAAGGACATGGCGCTGGCGTGGGTGGGCGCGATGGTGGCGCAGGCACTGCTCGCGCGCTGGCACGACCGCCAGCTGGCGCGCATCACTGCGCGTTGACGCGCCACTTCAGGAAGCGCTTGCCCGTGAGTTTGGCCCGCGCGAATCGGCCCCCGCCCGAGACGGCGACTCAAGTTCCCGCCGCTTGGGGCCGAAGAAAGAGCACCGTAGCCCGCGCGCCGCGCATTCAGGACCCCTCCCGATGACAGCCTGGCTTTCTCGCCTGATCCCCACGAGACGAGCGCCGCCACCGGCGCGGCGCGAGCCTGTGGCGGTCATCGCGCCGGCCGGCAAGGCGACGTGCACGCTCCACGCCGAAATGTTGACGGGCGGGCAGTCCAGCAGCGATCTCGCTTTCCTGGTCTGGCTGCTGCAGAGCCCGGCCGATGCGCAGGCCCCGCTCGGCGCACGCGAGGAGCAGGCGTTGCATCACCTGTCGCGGCTGGTGGCCGACCCGGGCGCACACGCCCACCTGCTTCCGCGTGCGGCCGCCGTCGTGCCGCAACTGCTGGCGCGCTTGCGCGCCGCGTCGAGTTCGCTGTCCGACCTGGAGCAATTGGTGTCGCGCGACATCACGCTCGTGGCCGAGGTGATCGGCATGGCCAACAGCCCCTACTACCGCCGCGGCGCGGCCGTGGTCGAGCTTGCGCATGCGATCCAGGTGTTGGGTATCGAGGGCCTGCGGGCCACGATCGCCCGCGTCGTCCTCAAGCCTTTGATCGATGCGCGCGGCGGCGAACTGGTCGCGCGAAGCGCTCGGCGGCTGTGGACCCACACGGACCGCAAGGCCCAGTTGTGTGCCGCGCTGGCCCGTGGCGATGGCGCCGATCCGCTCGACGCCTATGTCCTGGCGCTGGCGCACAACGCCGCGTGGAACGTGACGCTGCGAGCGATGGACATGGTCGCCGGCAGCACGCCCTGGCGCCTGGGCACGGCGTTCGTGGCCGCATTGGCCCAGCGGCGCGATCAGTTGCTGGCGATCATCGCCATGCAGTGGCACTTGCCGGAGGGCGCCGCCCGGGTGGCTGCCGACGTGGGCGAGCGCGGCCTGACGCCCGAGGCATCGGCGCACGTTGTGCACCTGTATGCCGGCGACCGGCTGGCGTCGCTGCTATGCCTGCACGACAGCGCGAGCGCCACCGCCCTGGCCTCGGGATTGCTCGACGCGGCTGGCGCCCCGGCGCAGGCCTGCTTCCGCGCCTTCACGCCGTCACCTGAAGCGCCGTCGCGCTGATCGGCGCGGCGGAGGGCGTTACGTTGGCGCGGTGGCGCCGAGGCATGATTGGTCGATGCCAATCTCGCTCGACCACCTGCGCCGCCACGCCGTGGCCCGCAGCCTGTTCGCCCCCACCACGCTGCCGAGCGCAATCGAGTGCCTGGGTTTCGTGCAGGCCGATCCGCTGCGCGCGCCGGCGCGCGCGCAGGACCTGACGCTGCGCCATCGCGTCGCGGACTACCGCGCCGGTGACCTCGAAGCGCGCTACCCGCAGCTCGACCTCGAAGAGGATTTCTTCGTCAATTACGGCTTCGTCACGCCGGCGCTGCACCGGCTGATGCACCCGCGCACGCCGCGCACGAAATGGTCGAAGGCGCGCTGGCAGAAGGCTCACGATGTGCTGGCGTTCGTGCGCGAGCGCGGCGTGGTGCATCCGCGCGAGGTCGACGCCCACTTCCGGCACGGCACGACGCGCAACTGGTTTGGCGGCTCGTCCAACGCCTCGACCGAGCTGCTCGACGGCATGCACTACCGCGGCCTGCTGCGCGTGGCGCGGCGCGAGGCCGGCACGCGCTGCTACGCGGCGCGCGAGCCCCATGCACCGACGCCCGACACGGCGGCGGCGCTGGACGCGATGGTCGACGTCATCGTGGGAAAGTACGCGCCACTGCCCGCGCGCTCGCTATCCCAGCTGGTCATGTTCCTGGCCGCTACCGCGCCGCAGTGGCGCCATGCGCGCCAGGCCGCGCTGGCGCGCGCGAAGGCGCGGCTGCCGAGCGCTCAGGTGGCCGGCGTCGCCTGGTTCTGGCCTGCCGGCGAAAACCCCACCTCCGCGCGCCATGCGCCGCGCGACGAGGTGCGCCTGCTCGCACCCTTTGACCCCGTGGTGTGGGACCGTCGGCGCTTCGAGCTCTTCTGGGGCTGGCCCTACCGCTTCGAGGCCTACACCCCGGCGCCCAAGCGCCGGCTCGGCCACTACGCGCTGCCGCTGCTATGGCGCGAGCATGTGGTCGGGTGGGCGAACGTGAGTGTGCGCGACGGGCGACTGCGGCCCGAGGTCGGATTCTTCGGGCCGCGCATCGTCGACCCGGTCTTCAGCGCTGCGGTCGACGACGAATTGCATCGCATGCACTGTTTCCTCGGGCTGACATGAGTCACGATGCGCACGGGGTCCCGCTGTGGCCGCTGCCGATGGCCGCAGGGCTGTTGCCCGCCGTCGCCGCGGGCATCGCGCTGGTACTCGCCACGCACGCGGGCCTCGTGCCCTCGTGCAACCCGTTCATCGAGGGCTGTGTGTCGATCAGCCGCGCCGCGCGGCACGACCTGCCCAACCACGTGTTCCGTGCGCTGGTGCTGCCGGCGGCCGTGCTGCAAGCGCTCGTCTGGCTCGTGCAGGCGCGGGCGCTGCACGTGGCGGGCGGCGCGGCAATGCGGCGCAGCGCGATTGCCCTGGCGGCGCTCGGCGTGGCCGCCGGCGTCGCGCTCGTGCTCTACGGCAGTTTTCTCGGCACCGAGGGCGCGACCTACCGCTGGCTGCGCCATTACGGCACGGTCGTGTGCTTCGGCGGCACGTGCCTGGCGATGCTCGTGCTCGGGCGCGCGCTGCAGCGGCTGCACGTGATCGGTGCGCTGCCGCTGCCGCGAGGTCACGAACGCGCACTGCTGGCGCTGTTCGCGGCAATCGTCGCGCTCGGCGTGGTGAATGCGCTGGTCGGTGCCTGGGCCGATGCGGCGCTGAAGGACCGTGTCGAAAACGTCACCGAATGGTGGGGCTCGCTCGGCTTGACGCTGGCTTTCATCGTGCTCGCATCGCTGTGGCGGCGCTGGGGCGTGGGTGCGCAGCTCAGTGTGGGGACGGGCCGGTAGCTGGCGAGAGCGGCCGCTGCAGGCTGGCCAGCAACGCGCCGAGCGCGAGCACGCCGGCGCTGATCGCCAGGCCGCGCAACAGCCCGCCAGGCCCGTCGGCAATCCAGCCGACGATCGTCGGGCCGACGATCTGCCCGACGGCGAACACGATCGTGAAGGCCGTGATGCCAACCGACCATGCGGCCACAGGCAGGTTGTGCCTCACCAGCGCGGTGGTCGCAGCGACGACCTGCAGGAACACGGCGCCGAACAGCAGACCTGAGGCGAATGCGGCCGGCGTGCTGCGCGAGGCCACCGGCAGCAACGTGGCCACCGCGAGCAGGCCGTTGAGCAGCGCGAGTACGCCCCCCCCGCGCCAGCGCTGCAGCAGTCCGGCCCAGATCCACGCCGACGCGACCACGGCGGCGCCGAGCAGCACGTAGAACGCGGTGACCGCCGGCCCGGCGAGGCCTTGCTCGCGCAGCAGCGTGACGATGAAGGTCATGTAGCCGATGTAGCCCAGCCCGAAGCACAGGTAGGCGGCCAGCCCGAAGGCCAGCGGCGACCAGGTGACTCGCTCGCGCGAGGCCAGTGCCGATGGCGGCGCATGGAGCTCGCGGGTGCCCGCGGCCGTCAGCGCGGTGGCCAGCGCGGCGGTCAGCGCGAGGGCCAGCCACGCACCCGGCCAGGCAGATGCCGGTGTCACGAAGGCCGGCACCAACACCGCCGAGCCGACGATGCCCAGCCCGGTGCCGCCGTAGTACAGGCCGAGCACGGTGCCGGCGCCGACGCGGCCGCCCGCGCCGGCCAGGCGCGCTGCGAGCAGGCCACCGCCGACGAACGACGCCGCGCTGGCGGTACCGGTCAGGGCGCGCAGCGCATACAGCGCGGCGTCGCTGCGCACGAGCGCATGCAGCGCGAGCAGCAGTGCCGCGGCCGCTCCGCCGATGAGCATCACGCGCCGCGCGTCGTGCACCGCGAGCCAGCGCGGCGCCAGCAGTGCGCCGGCCAGATAGCCCGCAGCATTGACCGTGTTCATCGCGCCGGCCGTGGTGTAGCTCCAGGCAAGGTCGGCGCGCATCGGCGGCAGCAGCAGCGCGTAGGAAAAGCGCGACAGCCCGAGCGAAGCCGCGGCCGCCAACGCCAGCGCGAGCGCGCAGCGCCAGGGCGACGAAACCACCGTCATCTGCGCGCCGCGATCACGCGCTGCGCGACCTCGGCGAAGCCGGCACCGCGCTCGCCGTCGGTGATGTACGCCGGCCACGTGCGAAGTTGCGCAGCGAAGTTGCGCAGGTTGGCCACGCCGACCGACAGCGGAAAGAAACCGAACATCGCCTGGTCGTTGGTCGAGTCGCCGACGTAGATCCACCGCTCGCGCTCGGCGTCGAGGTCACGCCCCAACAGGCGCCGCACCATCCAGCGCGCACCCGAGAGCTTGTCGTGATCGCCGAACCAGCCGTTGACATGGATCGAGCTGACGGTGGCGGTCATGCCCTCGGCGCGCATGATCGCGACCACGCGATCGATCGTCGCAGCGTCGAGGTGGGCGAATTCCGAGTGGTCGATCGCGATGTCGGTCACGCGGCCTGCGCTGTCGCGTGCGAGCGTCGTGCCCGGCAGCTCGGCGATTAGGCGTGCAGCCGCCTCGCGCAAGCGCCGGGCGTTGCGCACGCGGGTGGGCTCGTCCTGCGCGAACTCGGTGCGCACTGCCGTGCCTTCGCGGATCAGCGCCGCCGCGCCGTTCTCGGGCACGATCGCCGCGACCGGCCAGGCGCGCGCAAAAGGTTCGCTCCATCCGAGCGGTCGGCCGGTGATTGCGATCACCGGCACGCCGGCGTCGCGCAGCGCGTGCAACGCGCCAAGGGCCTGGGGCTCGATCGCACCGTCGCGCGTCAGCGTGTCGTCGATGTCGGTGAAGACGCCCGCGACCGGTCGCAACGCGTAATCGTCACACTCGTTCCATCGCCGTGACGATACGAATTGACGCGCATCAAGCGCAGGGGACTTCGGGGTGCCGATCATGGGTTTTCAGTCTCGAAGACACCGCACCGCCATGGCCAAGGATTCTGCCTCACGCTCCTCCGTCAGCGCCGCCGCAAGCCGCCCGGCCCGGGCAGCCGCGAAGACATCGCGCAAGACCGCACCCCGCGCGAGAGGCCAGCGCATGTCGCAGGGCGACGTGCCGCCCTCGCTCGATCCCGCGGCGCTGGAGCGTGACCGCGTCTCGCGCGCCACCACGCGCAAGAACACGGTGCATTCGTTGGCGGTGGCCGACCTTCTGCGCGCGCCCCCGGGCAGCGACACCGTCGCGCGGCTGCAGGCGCTGATCGCCGGCGCCTCGCCCGACGAGCGCAAGGCGCTCAAGCGCGCGCTGTCCACCGTCGAGCCGACAGTGCATGGCGGCAGCGACCCCGACCTCGAACTGGTGCCCAACTGGCGCGAGGCCGCGTACCCCTACGCCAACTTGATGTCGCGCAGGACCTACGAGCGGCAGAAGTACCGCCTGCAGGTGGAGTTGCTCAAGCTGCAGGCCTGGGTCAAGGAGACTGGTGCACGCGTCGTCATCCTCTTCGAGGGTCGCGACGCAGCCGGCAAGGGCGGCACGATCAAGCGCTTCATGGAACACCTGAACCCGCGCGGGGCGCGTGTCGTGGCGCTGGAAAAGCCGAGCGACGTCGAGCTCGGGCAGTGGTACTTCCAGCGCTATATCGAGCACCTGCCCACTCGCGGCGAGATCGTGATGTTCGATCGCAGCTGGTACAACCGGGCCGGCGTCGAGCGGGTGATGGGCTTTTGTACCCTGCACGAGTACGACGAGTTCATGCGGCAGGCGCCGGAGTTCGAGCGTCACCTGGTGCGCTCGGGTGTGCACCTCTTCAAATTCTGGTTTTCGGTCAGCCGTGCCGAACAGCGCCGTCGCTTCAAGGAGCGCGAGGCGCATCCGCTCAAGCAGTGGAAGCTGTCGCCGGTGGACATGGCTTCGCTCGACAAGTGGAACGACTACACGCGCGCCAAGGAGGCGATGTTCCTGCACACCGACACCTCGGATGCGCCTTGGACCGTGATCAAGTCAGATTGCAAGAAGCGGGCGCGCTTGAACGCGATGCGCTCGATCCTCAACCGGCTGCCCTACGCGAACAAGGACGCCAAGGCGATCGGCGCCGTCGACACCCTGATCGTGGGACGCGCCTCGCTGGTGGCCGGGCGGGCCGAGGAGTTCACGCCGGCCAGTGCCGCCTAGTGGCAAGGGCATTCGCGAGTCGCTAGAATCCCGTCACTTTCCGAGGAGCGTTGCAACCTCTATCCCAGAGGCCAGGCTCGGAAGGGCTTCCTTGCAACCGCGCTCACCTGCACGAACGACACGTGGGTGAGCATGGAACGGCCCCATGTATCGGCGATGCAGGTTCCACACCTCCGGAGCCGAGATGAACGCCGTCCTGAAACCCCTGCACACCGACCAATACGCCGTGGCCGACCTGTCGCTCGCCGACTGGGGCCGCAAGGAAATCAAGATCGCCGAGAGCGAGATGCCTGCGCTGATGGCGATCCGCGCCGAATACGCGGCCACGCGGCCGCTGAAGGGCGCGCGCATCACCGGCAGCCTGCACATGACGATCCAGACCGCGGTGCTGGTCGAGACGCTGCAGGCGCTGGGCGCCGAGGTCCGCTGGGCGTCGTGCAACATCTTTTCCACCCAGGACCATGCCGCTGCAGCCCTTGTCGCCAGCGGCACCCCGGTGTTCGCCTACAAGGGTGAAACGCTGCGTGACTACTGGGACTACACCCACCGCATCTTCGAGTTCGGCCCCAAGGGCGCGAAGGGCGAAGGCCCGAACATGATCCTCGACGATGGCGGCGACGCGACGCTGCTCATGCACCTGGGCAAGCGCGCGGAGAAGGACGCCTCGGTGATCGCGAGCCCGAGCAGCGAGGAGGAGAAGGAGCTGTTTGCCGCGATCCGCGCCAAGCTCGCCGAGGACGGCAACTGGTATTCGCGCAAGAGCGCGCAGATCATCGGCGTGACCGAGGAGACGACGACCGGCGTGCATCGCCTCAAGGAGATGAGCGCCGCCGGCACGTTGATGTTCCGAGCGATCAACGTCAACGACAGCGTGACCAAGAGCAAGTTCGACAATCTCTACGGTTGCCGCGAGAGCCTGGTCGACGGCATCAAGCGCGCCACGGACGTGATGATCGCCGGCAAGATCGCGGTCGTGGCCGGCTACGGCGACGTCGGCAAAGGCAGCGCACAGGCGCTGCGCGCGCTGAGCGCGCAGGTATGGATCACCGAAATCGACCCGATCTGCGCGCTGCAGGCAGCGATGGAGGGCTACCGCGTCGTCACGATGGACGATGCCTGCGCGCAGGCCGACATCTTCGTCACCGCCACGGGCAACAAGAATGTGATCTCGTACGAACACATGAGCCGCATGAAGGACGAGGCCATCGTCTGCAACATCGGCCACTTCGACAACGAGATCGACGTCGCCGCGCTCGAGGCCAAGTGCCAGTGGGACGAGATCAAGCCGCAGGTCGACCACGTGGTGTTCCCCGACGGCAAGAAGATCATCCTGCTGGCCAAGGGCCGCCTCGTGAATCTGGGCTGTGCGACCGGTCACCCGAGCTATGTGATGAGCAGTTCGTTCGCGAACCAGACGATCGCGCAGATCGAGCTCTTCACGCACCTCGACTACTACGAGCAGGGCAAGGTCTACGTGCTGCCCAAGCACCTGGACGAAAAGGTCGCGCTGCTGCAGTTGTCGAAGTTGGGCGCCAAGCTCACCAAGTTGACCGACGAGCAGGCCGCCTACATCGGCGTGCCCCCACAGGGCCCGTACAAAGCCGACACCTACCGGTACTGAGCCGGCGCCGCGCCACATGCGCGCCGACCAGTTGATCCTGCAGCGTGGCCTCGCGCCCTCGCGCTCGGCTGCGCAGCGGCTGATCGCTCACGGCGCCGTGCGCTGGCACGGCCCCAAGGGCTGGGCCGTGCCAACCAAGGCCGGCGAAGACCTGCCCGAGGGCTGCGAGCTCGAAGTCACCGACGACGCCGAGCTGCGCTGGGTGTCGCGCGCAGGCTTGAAGCTCGACACCGCACTGGCGCACACGGGCATCGACGTGTCCGGCCGCCACTGCCTGGACGTCGGCCAGAGCACCGGCGGCTTCACCGAGGTTCTGCTCGCGCGCGGCGCGGCCAGCGTGGTCGGTGTCGATGTCGGCCACGGCCAGTTGCACGAGCGCGTGCGCGCCGATGCGCGCGTGACGGCGCTCGAGGGCATCAACGCGCGCCACCTCGTCCCCGCACAACTGCCGCGTGCAGGTTTCGACCTGGTCGTCGCTGACCTGTCGTTCATCTCGCTGACGCTCGTGCTCGACGCCCTCGTGCCGTTGGCCACGCGCGACCTGCTGCTGCTGGCCAAGCCGCAGTTCGAACTGCAGCCGGGAGACATCGGCAAGCATGGCCTGGTCAGCGACCCGGTTGCGCACGGCCATGTCAAGGCGCGCATGACGGCCGCCTGCCACAAGCGCGGCCTCGTGCTGCGCGACTATTTCGAAAGCACCGTCGCCGGCGGCGACGGCAACCGCGAACACTTTGTCTGGGCCACCAAGCCATGAGCACTCGCATCCCCATCAGCTTCGAGTTCTTTCCACCCAACACGCCGGCAGGCGACGACAAGCTCATCAATCAGGTCGTGCCCGAGCTGGCGAAGGCCCACCCGCAGTACTTCAGCGTGACCTACGGCGCCGGAGGCTCCACCCGCGAAAAGACGTTGAAGACGGTGCGTGCGATCGCCGCCGCCGGGCACGAGGCCGCGCCGCACCTGTCGTGCGTCGGCGCGACGCGTGAGGGCCTCACCGAGATCCTTGCCACCTACCGCGCGCAGAAGATCCAGCGCATCGTCGCGCTGCGCGGCGACATGCCGAGCGGCACCGCGGTGGCCGGCGCGTTCCGCCATGCGGCCGACCTGGTGCGGTTCATCCGCGACACGCAGGGCGGCGACTGGAACATCGAGGTCGCGTGCTATCCCGAGTACCACCCGGCGCAGCGCTACGCCGCGCGGGACCTGCAGCACTATGTCGAAAAGGTCAAGGCCGGCGCGAGCGGCGCGATCACGCAGTTCTTCTTCAACCCGGACGCCTATTTCCACTTCGTCGACGCGACACGCAGGCTCGGCGCCGAAGTACCGGTGGTCGCGGGCGTCATGCCGTTCCACAACTACGCGCGCATCGCGCAGTTCGCGCAGCGCGACGGCATCGAAGTCCCGCGCTGGGTGGCGCTGAAGATGGAAGGCTTCATGGATGACGCGGCTTCGATCCGCGCCTTCGGGCTCGACGTCGTGACCGCGCTGTGCGAGCGGCTCATCGCCGGCGGGGTGCCGGGCCTGCACTTCTACACGCTCAATCAGTCCGCGCTGGCGGCGGAACTGGTGCGCCGACTGAAGCTGGCGTGAGCACCGCGCCGAGGCGCTTGCCGTTCGCCCTCGGCGGGCGCGCCGCTATT
>JAOUIM010000283.1 GCA_029884035.1 Aquincola sp.
CGGCTGCAACTCGGTGATCGCCACGCGTGCGGCGTTGAAGCTCGGCGACTACGTCGTCACCGAAGCGGGGTTCGGCGCCGACCTCGGGGCCGAGAAGTTCATCGACATCAAGTGCCGCAAGGCGGGGCTGCGGCCCGACGTGGTGGTGCTGGTGGCCACCGTGCGTGCGCTCAAGTTCCACGGCGGCGTGGCGGTCGGCGACCTCGCCGTCGAGAACCTGAGCGCGCTGGAGAAGGGCATCGCCAACCTCGAGCGCCATCTGCACAACGTGCGGCAGCACTATGGCCTGCCCTGCGTGGTGGCGGTCAATCGCTTCGAGGCCGACACCGCGGCCGAACTCGCGCTGCTGCAGCGCAAGGCCGCGCACCACGACGCACCGGTCGTGGTCGCCAGCCATTGGGCCGAAGGCGGCGCAGGTGCCGAGGCGCTGGCACGCGTGGTGGTCGAAACGATCGAGCGCGTGCCGGGCGATTTGCACTTCGTCTACGACGATGCCGACCCGCTGTGGGAGAAGGTGGTCAAGATCGCGACCCGGATCTACGGCGCCTCGGAGGTGACCGCCGACAGCAAGGTGCGCACGCGCATCCGCGAGTTGCAGGCCGAGGGCTACGGCCACTACCCGGTGTGCATCGCCAAGACGCAGTACTCCTTCTCCACCGACCCGTTGCTGCGTGGTGCGCCCAGCGGCCACGTGCTCAACATCCGCGAGGTGCGCCTGGCCGCCGGCGCCCAGTTCGTCGTCATGGTGTGCGGCGACGTGATGACGATGCCGGGCCTGCCGAAGGTGCCATCGGCCGCGCAGATCGACGTCACCGACGACGGACGGATCGTCGGGCTGTTCTAGGCAGCGGGCACGGCCCGCACGTGCCGCCACGACCCACGCTGCACAATTGCGTGCGCACCTGCACGACCGTCGATTCAATCGCCGCCACTCACGTGAAATCCATCCGTGATCTCAACGCACCGCCGCACGTCGTGGGCATGGTCGAGGCGATCATCGTGCGCGGGCCGTCGCGGGAACGGGCGCGAAGGATCGCGGTCACGACGGCAGTGGCCGGCATCGGCCTGGCGGACGATCGCCTGGGCCAGCGCGGCGAGGCCGAACTGTCAACGCGCCAGGTCACGCTGATCCAGGCCGAGCATCTGCCCGTGATCGCGCAACTGGCGCGTGCCGACACGGTCGACCCCGTCGGGCTGCGCCGCAATCTCGTCGTCTCGGGCATCAACCTGTTGGCATTGAAGAACGCGCGACTGAAAGTGGGCGATGCGCTGCTGGAGATCGTCGGCCCGTGCCAGCCCTGCTCGCGCATGGAAGAAGCCATTGGCGCCGGCGGCTATGCCGCGATGCGAGGGCATGGGGGCATGACTGCCCGCGTCATCGTCGGCGGTCGGATCCGCGAGGGCGATCCGGTGCGTGCGGCGCCGTAGTGCAGGAGCAGGCCGGTCGGCGCTGCGCGGAGCGCCGACGGCGGCATCCTCGTGTCCCGTCAGGACTCGCCACGTCGTCGCGGACGTGTCCTCTCACCATGAACTGCAACAACGAGTCTGCGACGCGGATCGGCGTCTCGACCGGGGCGGGTCGCTCGACAGTAACGTTATGTTACAAGTCAGCCGCGCACGAAGATCGGCGAGCGGGTACCTTGGCGCTGTCTGTGACGGCATCCCGCCTGTTTTCCCGCTGGACCTCACCCAGAGCGCTGCCGCACACTGAGAGCCTCGCCATGTACTTCGCCAAGACGCTTCCCGTGGTCATGCCGACGCCGGTCCTGCTGACCGACGTGGTCACCACGATTGGGAGCGACGCGGCCTCGGCGCTGCGGCCCTTGTTGACGCTTCAGCCGATGTCGACGCTGCAGCCATCGTCGACGATGGGCCCGTCGACGCTCAGTCCTTCGCTGCTGTCCGATCTGCAGCGCTTCGCGGACGAGGAGTGCGAGACGGACCTGCTGCCCGTCCTCGCCGCGAGCGTAAGGCATGCGAAGGCTCTGGCGATGGAGTTGCACCTCGGCGAGGCCGACGTCATGCTGCTGGTGTTCCCGCGCGAGCAGACCTTCCGATGCAGCCTCGATCTGTGCGCCCTCCCGCCCGAGGCGACGACACGGCTGCGTCTGGTGCGAGTCGGTCCCGTTCTCGAGAGCCAGTCACAAGCCACGGCCGACGCGGCGACGCCCCATGTCGGCATCCTGGCCAAGATCCTGTGGCTGCTCGCGCTGCATGGCGCCCGTGACGAACTGCTCCCGGAGATCGCTGGCCCAGTGCGCTACCGCTTGGCGCCCGGGGTGCCACTGCGGTCGCTGCCGATGGACCCCTGGATCCAGCCGCTGTTGCAGGGCCTTCGCGGCGAACCGGCGACGATCGAGGAACTGGACACGCCGACGGAATTGGCGCGCGCACGGGCGCGGCGCCTGTTGAACGCGATCTATCTGCAGGGGCGCCTGATGGTCACGCGGTCGCTGCCGATGCAGCGACGCCCCTCGGTCACGCGCAGGTCGGCGCGCTGAGCGTTCTGCCCGGCATCGCGGGCGGCTAGCGTCAATCGTCCGGTGCGATCTCGGCGCGGTGGCGGCTGGCCTGGCCGGTGTGTGGCGGCCGCAGCCATTGCGCCAGCTTCGCGTACAGAACTTGCGGCTCGACCGGCTTCGTGGCGAAGTCGTTCATTCCCGCGGCCAGACAACGCTCGCGGTCCTCCCGTCGCGCATTGGCGGTCATCGCGATCACCGGCAGATGCATCAGTGCTTCCTGGGATCGGATCCAGCGCGCGACTTCCACGCCGTCGACATGGGGCATCTGCATGTCCAGCAGGACGCCATCGAACGGCTGCGTGACGAGCATCCTCATGGCCTCGCGGCCATCGCTGGCGACACAGACCTCGACGCCGACGCGCTCCAGCAGCAAGGTGGCAACCAGCTGGTTGAGCGCGTCGTCCTCGGCCACCAGGATTCGACGGCCGGCCAGGCGCTTGGCGGCCTCGTCCTGATCGGCCTGATCGAGGGGGCGCGTCACCGCCGTTTCGCCGGCAGCAGCTTTCCTGAACCTGCCGGTGAACCAGAAGTTGCTGCCCACGCCTGGCGTGCTGTCGACGCCGACCTCGCCGCCAAACAGCTCGGCAAGCCGCTTGCTGATGGCCAGGCCCAGGCCCGTCCCGCCAAAACGCCGGGTGGTCGAGTTGTCGCCCTGCTGGAACACCTGGAACAGCCCCTGCATGGTCTGTGGTGTCATGCCGATGCCGGTGTCCCGGACATCGACGCGAATGCGGCACTCGTCGACCTGGTCTTCGATGACGGTGATGCTCACGACGACGCCACCGCGTTCGGTGAACTTGATCGCGTTGGTCAGGTAGTTGGTCAGCACCTGCCCCACGCGCAGCGGGTCTCCGAGCAACGGCTGCGCAGCCGCCGGCTCGATGTTGAATTCGAGCGACAAATGCTTGGCCTGCGCCAAGCCGGCGATGTGGCTCTGCGCGGCCTGCGCCACACTGGTGAAGTCGAAGCGAACCTGCTCGAGGTCGATCTTTCCCGCCTCGATCTTCGACATGTCGAGGATGCCCTGAATGAGGGCCAGCAGGCGGTCGCCCGACGATCGGATCTTTTCCAGGTGGTCGCGCTGCTGATCATCCTGCGCGGACATCTGGGCCAGGTGTGAGAGTCCGATGACGCTGTTCAGCGGCGTGCGGATCTCATGGCTCATGTTGGCCAGGAACTCGCTCTTCGCACGGCTCGCGGCCTGTGCGGCATCGGTGGCCAGAGCGAGTTCGTGCGTGCGTTCCCGCACCCGCATTTCCAGTTCGGCTTCTCTTTGTCGCAGCAGCCGCTCGGTCGCGATCAACCGATCGCGCTCCTGGAGCAGCAGGCCCTGACGCAGCGCGGCCATCGCGACCACCACCGCGCTGCCGAACGCCACCACGACGCGCGTGGTCTGGTTCTCGCCCGCGAGATTCGACAGGATGATGCCCCCGGCGGCCACCAGCACCAGCAGCAACGGAAGCAGGCGCAGCACGCCCTCGCACAGCCGGTCCCACCGCGCGTCGACCACCGGCTGCAGGCGATGCATCCCGGCGCCGGCACCAACCAGCAGCACGACCCACGAAAAGGCGATGTTCAGCCAGTCTCCATCCGCGGTCTGATCGGCCAGGAAGCGCAGGTTCCAGACCATCCAGCAGATCGCAAAGGCGATCGATGACAGCGGCAAGAGTAGGGCGCGCGGATCCGGTCTTGCCCGCAGTGTCAGGACAAGGATCAGGCCGAGACATCCGGGTGCCATCAGCCCCAGCGGGTAGGCGGCCAGGACGAGAATCTGGAGCAGGCTGTAGTTGCCCTGTCGAGGCAGGAACAGCGTCATGGTGCCGACCAGCACCGCAACCAGTGTCACCAGCGCATCCAGCCGGGCGGTCTGCCAGACGGCCGCGGGCAGGCGATCGCGGCCGATGCGCCACATGCCCACCGCGATCGCCGGCCCCAGCCCCAGATAGAAGAGATCCGTGGGGCCGGGGAACGGCAGCCAGCCAATCGTCGACTGGACATCCCAGAGCAACTGGCCCACCGTCTGGGACACCGTTCCCGCGAGGAACCAGCCGGCCGCGCTGCGATCGGTCCCACCGCGCGCCGACAGGTAGCCGCGCCAGGCGAACAGCGCACCTGCCGCGGATCCCGCGGTCCAATGGATGTTGTCGAACAGCGCGGCGGACGATGCGCCGGCAGTCCGAGCGCCGATGCAGCCGATCAGCAGCAAACCGACCAGCGCAAAGACGGCCAATGCAAATGGCGTCGACGAGACGCTGGCCGTTGTGGTGCCCGGGTGGCGCATGGCCTTGCATTGTCGGCGATGGATCGCGGTGCGTGTCGCGGGTCAGGGCCGAGCGCGGCCGCGAGCGGCCAATGCCAGTCGATGTCGCAACTTCGTCACGGTCGAGACGGCAACGCCCAGGACCGGGGCGTCGTCATGAGATGCAGATTCTTCGTTGCAGGCGGCTGCAAAGAGGCGGCACCGGGAACGGCCGTCGCGGACCGCTCAGGTCCTGTTCTTCTCGTCGTCCTGCAGTTTCCGTTCGAGCAGCGGAATCATCTGCGCCGGCCCCGCCAGATTCGGATTGACCTTGACCGCACGGCGGAAGAATTCGAGCGCACGATGCAGATCACCCCGAAGCAGGTGGATCTGCCCGGCGCCGGCCAGTGCGCCGAAGTGATCGGGATTGCGCTTGAAGACCTCGTCGCAGTCCCGCAACGACCGCTCGTTCTCGCCGCGCAGGAAGTAGATCGTCGCGCGCTTGTTCCAGCCCTCGGCGAAGGCGGGCTTGCGGC
>JAOUIM010000013.1 GCA_029884035.1 Aquincola sp.
CATCTTGGCCAGCCCGCCGCCCTGCATCTTTTTCATCATGCCACGCATCTGATCGAATTGATTGAGCAGCCGGTTGACTTCCTGGACCTGGACGCCGGCGCCGGCGGCGATGCGGCGCTTGCGTGCCGCCTTGATCATCTCCGGCTTGCGCCGCTCGGCCGGCGTCATCGAGCAGATGATGCCCTCCATTCGGCGAACGTCTCGCTCGGCGCGGTCCATCTCGGCGGGCCCCAGCTGGCCCGCCTTGGCGGTGAGTTGCGAGGGCAGCTTGTCCATCAACGACGACAGACCGCCCATCTTCTTCATCTGCGATATCTGGACCCGGAAGTCGTCCAGGTCGAAGCCGTCGCCTGACTTGAGCTTGTCGGCGACCTTCTTTGCGGCATCGAGATCGACGCCCTTGTGCACCTCCTCGACCAGCGCGACGATGTCGCCCATGCCCAGCACGCGTCCCGCGTGCCGCTCGGCATCGAATAC
The DNA here is from genome assembly GCA_029884035.1 of Aquincola sp. Classification (GTDB taxonomy): domain Bacteria; phylum Pseudomonadota; class Gammaproteobacteria; order Burkholderiales; family Burkholderiaceae_C; genus CADEEN01. Next base: position 478 of record JAOUIM010000013.1, read on the forward strand.
CTCGAGGCCGTCGATCTTCTCGGACGTGCCGGCGAACTTGATCGGCGCGCCAGTGACCTGGCGCACGGACAGTGCGGCACCGCCGCGCGAATCTCCGTCGAGCTTGGTAAGGATCACGCCGGTCAGCGGCAGCGCGTCCTTGAAGGCCTTTGCGGTGTTGACCGCGTCCTGGCCTTGCATCGCGTCGACCACGAACAGCGTCTCCACCGGCTTGAGCACCGCATGCAGCTCACGGATCTCGGTCATCAGCGCCTCGTCGATCGCGAGCCGGCCCGCGGTGTCGACGAGGAGCACGTCGAAGTAGTGGCGCCTCGCATGGTCGAGCGCGGCCAGTGCGATCTCGCGTGGTTTCTGTTGCGGGGTCGACGCGAACCACTCTGCGCCGGCCGCCCGCGTGACCGTCTTCAGCTGTTCGATCGCGGCAGGTCGGTAGACGTCGGCCGAGACGGTGAGCACTTTCTTCTTGCGCTTGTCGATGAGGTGCTTGGCGAGCTTGGCCGTCGTCGTGGTCTTGCCCGCCCCCTGCAGGCCCGCCATCAGGATCACTGCCGGCGGCTGCGTCACGAGGTCGATATCCGCGATGCCTTCGCCCATCGTCGCGGCCAGTTCCTTGTGCACGATGCCGACCAGCGCCTGCCCCGGGTTCAGTGAGCCCACGACCTCCTGGCCCAATGCCTTTTCCTTGACGCGGGCCACGAAGTCGCGGACCACCGGGAGCGCCACGTCGGCCTCGAGCAGCGCCATGCGAACCTCGCGCAGCATGTCGGCGATGTTGGAGTCGGTGATGCGGGCCTGGCCGCGCATCGTCTTGACGAGTCGCGACAGGCGGTCGGTCAGGGCGGAAGCCATGGGAAAACTGCGGCGAGAGGACCGGTGCGCAGCGAAAGTAAACTGGTCGCATGAGTGTAGCCATGCGCCGCGCCTGGGAACGACGCCGATGGGCCTGAACCTGCCTTGGGTCATCGGCCTGGTCGCCATGCTGGCCTACGCGGTGGCGGCCTGGCCCGTGCCGGCCCGCTTGCGCTGGCCCGAGGCAGCGCTGGCCCTGGGCTGGATCGCTCATGGGGCGGCGTTATTCCTGGACGTGACCGGCGCCCTCGAGGCACATCCTGGTGCACGGTTCGGGTTTGCGCCGGCACTGTCGGCCACCGTGTGGCTGGTGATCGCGGTCCATGCGGTCGAGAGCCGGCTGCTGCCGCTGCCAGGGGTGCGGCGTCTGTTGGCAGTGTCGGCCGCCTCCGTCGTGCTGCTGACCGTGCTGTTCCCAGGTGAGGCTCGACCGCACCTCGTGGGTGGTGGCGCCGCCGCCTGGTTGCCGCTGCACTGGCTGCTGGGGGTCGTGTCCTACGGACTGTTCGCAGTGGCCGTATTACACGCCTGGCTGCTGGACGGCGCCGAGCGTCGACTGCGGAGCTCCCGCGGCGCCAGTGCGCCGCCGTCGTCGACCAGCAGCGCTCTGCCGTTGCTCCAGCTCGAGCGACTGACGTTCCGATTCGTCGAGGTGGGTTTCATCGTTCTGAGTACGGCAGTGGTGCTCGGTATCCTGCTTGCCGATCGCTGGCGCTGGGACCACAAGACCGTGTTGTCGCTGCTGGGCTGGACCACCTTCGCGGTGCTCATCGCGGGGCGGCACCTCCGGGGATGGCGCGGCCGACAGGCCACACGCTGGGTCTATGGCGGTGCGCTGCTGCTGCTGCTTGCGTACGCAGGTTTTCGCTTCGTGCTCGAGGTGGTCCTGCAGCGTGGCGCGGGTTGACTCGGTGACGAAGCTTCTGATCCTGCTGTTTGCCGTGCTGCTGCTCGTGTGGCTGCTGTTCGGCCGCAAGCGCGTGCCGCGCGACACGGCCGGCCCTGACCGGCCTACACGCGGTGGCACTACCGCGTCGGCCGAAGGCATGGTGGCGTGCGCGTATTGCGGCGTGAACGTGCCCGTCAGCGAGGCCGTGCATCGCGACGGGCTGGCCTATTGCGGAGCGGCACACCGCGATGCAGGCCCGCCGCCGGGCCATGCCGCCGGCGAACGATGAGTCACGACGGTGGTGGTGCCGAGAGGCGCCGCTCTGACCGGCGGCGCGTCGACTGGCGCGACGCGTCGGCCACACCAGAGGCGGCAGTCGCCGACGAATCGCTCTTCGATGCGATGGGCGTGGGCCTGGAAGGCGCTGCGTCCGACACGATCGGGCGGGCTGGCGCGTCCGCCTTCGTGGCGGGCTGGGGCGACGCCTCGCAGCCGGCGGACAGCCGTTTCTTGAGCCGTGAGGCGCGGCGCATCGTCTCGACAGGCGCCAGCACATTCGAGCGCCTGTTTCGACTCTTCATGGGAGGGCGCGCGGTACTCGGCCTGGCCTTGTTTGTGGCGCAGGCGCTGGGTCAGATGCTGGGCGTGCGCTCGCTGGCTGCGGTCATCGTCAGCGCCCTGTACGCCAGCCTGGCCGTCCTGTTCTGGCTCTTGCCGCGTTGGACCGGGCGGTCCCTGGGCTCGCGAACCCGCCTGACGCGGCGGCAGTGGGTGGCGACGCTCGGTGTGGACCTTGCCACGTTCGCGGTGCTGCACCTGTTGCAACCCGCCGCCACGTACAACTACCTGTCGCTGCTCGTGCTGCCGGTGTTGATGGGCGGCGTGCTCACGGCTCGCGTGTCGGCGCTGGCCACCGCGTCGGCCGCGTCGCTGCTGCTGCTGGTGGCGGCCTTGCGCAGCGGCGCGGGCGCCGGCGACGTGGCCTCGTCGCTCGCGCCGGCTGGCCTGACCGGCATCGGCCTGTTCGTCATCACCCTGCTTGCGGGCGAGCTGGCCGGGCGGCTGGCGCGCGAGGAAGTCACCGCCCGCGGCAGCCTCGAGCTGGCGCGCCAGCAGGCTCAGCTCAACCGCCTCGTGATCGAAGAGATGGTCGATGGCGTGCTGGTGATCGACCGTCGTGCGCGTGTGAGAGCCGCCAATCCAGCGGCCCGCCGCCTGCTTGCGCCGCAGGGACTCGGGCTGGCAGCGCCGTTCCAGCTGCAGGACGAACCAGCCTGGGCGCCCCTGGCAGGCCTCGTGGACAGCGCTTTCGGCGCCCTCGCGTGGCCGGCCAGTGGGCGCGACCTGCGGCTGCAATTCCCTGGGGGTCAGACGCGCGCACTGCGGCTGCGCGCGCGCTTCACGAGACCGCGTATGGGCGTGGCAGGTGGCGAGGCGGGAGCCGGCAGCGAGGTGTTCTGCGTGCTTTTCATCGAGGACCTGCGCAGTGTGCAGGCACGCAACCGGCAGGAGAAACTCGCGGCGATGGGTCGTGTGTCGGCCGGCATCGCGCACGAGATCCGCAACCCGCTGGCTGCGATTGCGCAGGCCAACGCACTGCTGCGCGAAGACGCAGGCGACTCGCAGCAGCAGATGCTCACGGACATGGTGGCCGACAACGTCGAGCGTCTCAAGCGCATCGTCGACGACGTGATGGAGGTCGCGCCGGGGACCGATCCGAACCCGCGACCGATCGACCTCGGTGCCGAGATCGGGCGCATCGTGTCGGACTGGGCTCGCACGAGCCGGTTTGCACTGGGCGCGGGCAGCCGCTTGCGCGTGGACCTGCCGACCGAGTCGCTCGCCGTGCTGTTCGACGCCGAGCACTTGCGGCGCGTGCTCGTGAACCTGCTGGACAACGCGCGCCGCCACGCTTCGCAGGAGCAGGGCGCGATCGCGCTGGTCGCCGAGGCGCGCGGTGCCGGGCAGGCTCGCGTGTCCGTGGCCAGTGACGGCGATCCGATCCCGGCTGACATCGAGCCGTTCCTGTTCGAGCCGTTCTTCTCGACACGCAGCCGCGGCACCGGCCTGGGCCTGTATATTTGCCGCGAGCTGTGCGAGCGCTACGGTGGCAGCATCGACTATTGGCAGCATGGATCCGAGGCGCCGCATCGCAACGAGTTCGTACTGACCTTGCGCCTCGCGACCGCGCCGCGGGCGCTCGAACCGAACCAGGACCGCCTGCTGCCCTGATGCAAAACGCCACCGCCCAGTTCAGCCTGCTCGTGATCGACGACGAGCCCGATCTGCGCACGCTGTACGAACTGACGCTGCTGAGGGAGGGCTACGAAGTCGAGACCGCCGGCACGGTCGAGCAGGCGCTGCAGATGCTGGCCGAACGCAGCTTCAGCGCGGTGATTACCGACATGCGGCTGCCCGATGGCAGCGGGCTTGACGTGCTCGCGAAGATAGAGGAGGGATCGCGACGCGAGCGGGCGATCGTGATCACGGCCTACGGCTCGGCCGAGAACGCGGTCGAGGCGCTCAAGGCTGGCGCGTACGACTACCTCACCAAACCGGTCGACCTGCGCCAGTTCCGCTCCGTCGTGGCCTCCGCGCTGGGGCGCGCGCCGCAGGCCGGCCCCACGGTGGTGCCGTCCAGCCTGCCGAGCACGGCCGGCGCGAGCGTCGAGGCGCCGCCACGACCGGCGCGCGATGTCGATCGACGTGCGGACGCGCTGCCGGCGTCGCTGCGCCGCCTGTCCGGCCAGTCGGCGGCAATGCAGCAGGTGCGCGCGCTGATCGAAAAGGTTGCTCGCAGCATGGCTCCTGCCCTCGTGCAGGGCGAGTCGGGCACCGGCAAGGAACTCGTGGCGCGCGCGATCCACGACGTGAGCGTGCGCGCGGCGCAGCCCTTCATCGCCGTCAACTGCGGTGCGATTCCCGAGCACCTCCTCGAAGCCGAGTTCTTCGGCTACCGGAAGGGGGCGTTCACCGGCGCGAACGAAGACCGCGAGGGCTTCTTCCAGGCGGCGCAAGGGGGCACGTTGTTTCTTGACGAGATCGGTGACCTGCCGCTGGCGATGCAGAGCAAACTGCTGCGCGTGATCCAGGAGCGTTCGGTGCGGCCAGTGGGCGCGGTGGTCGAGTCGCCGATCAACGTGCGCATCGTCAGTGCCACCCACCGCGATCTGGCCGAGGAGGTGCAGGCCGGCCGCTTCCGCCAGGATCTGTACTACCGGCTCAACGTGATCCAGATTCGCGTGCCGCCGCTGCGTGAGCGGATGGAGGACCTGGGGCCGATCTGCGATGCCTTGCTCGAGCGCATCGCTCGCGACGCCGGGCAGTGGCCTCCGTCAGTGCTGTCGCGCGAGGCATTCGAGGATCTGTCTCATCACGCCTTCCCGGGCAACGTGCGCGAACTCGAGAACCTCTTGCATCGTGCGGTCGCAATGACCAGCGGAGCCACGATCAGCCGAGCCGACCTCGGGCTGGCCGTCGACCTCGTCGTCGAGAGCGACCCTGGCGAGGTCGAGGCGCGACTGGCCGAGTTGCGCGCAGCGCCCGTGCTGGCCACGCCGGCATCGCTGCCCGACAACCTCGAGCGTTATCTCGACGCAGTCGAGCGCGACATCCTGACGCGCGCCCTCGAACGGCATCGCAACAACCGTACGGCGGCGGGTGCGAGCCTCGGTCTGTCACTGCGCCAGATGCGATACCGCATGGCGCGGTTGGGCGTCGTGGTCAGCGGGCACGACGGCGACTGACAAGGCGCGGGTGAAGCGAACGGTCTGGCACGAGGGCTGGTGGCGCCGCGCTCACCGGGTGACCTCGCCGAACGCGGGGCCCCGACCCGAGGGCACTGAAGTGACGCTTGCGGTGGTGCACTCGATCAGCCTGCCGCCGGGTCAGTACGGCGGTGACGCCGTACAGCGCCTGTTCACCAATCGGCTCGACACTGCCGCGCACCCCTATTACGCGCAGCTCGAGGGCCTGCGCGTGTCGGCGCACTTCTTCGTGAGGCGTGGCGGGGCCGTGCTCCAGTTCGTCTCGTGCGACCGGCGCGCTTGGCATGCTGGCACGTCGACCTGGAACGGGCGTGACAACTGCAACGACTGGTCGATCGGCATCGAACTCGAGGGGCTCGACGGGGAGGCGTTCGCCCCGGCCCAGTATCGAAGCCTCGTTCGGGTACTGCGCGCGATCGCACGGCACTACGCGATTGCCGAGGTCGTCGGCCACGAGCACATCGCACCGCAGCGCAAGGCAGACCCTGGCGCTCGCTTCGACTGGCGATGCCTAGCGCGCGCGTTCGGCCGCAGCGGGCCGCGCGTCATGGTGCCATAGCGGGCTGCTCCGCTATCGGGGGAAGCCCGGGGCCGGTACACTACCGGTAGTGGTCTAATGCGCGTCCGACCCTAGGTATAGTGTTCACAGTCCACGTGCACTTCACCGGCTATCTACAGGCTTGTCCACGCAGGCCTGACGTCGACCACCCCAGGCATGGCACTGCGCTGGCATGTGCCTGAGATCCCAGACCCGGCCCTGACCCGTTGCATCGCGCAGGGGCCCTTTCGATTCGGAGTGAACCACCCATGCAGACTGCCGTCTCCAGCGCGCCGCTTTCCCCGCAATTCCTGGCTGGCGGCAGCGAGGCGAGCGCCCGCGCGAGCGCATACCAGGGCTACCAGATCATCCGCCGCAACGGGGCGGTCGTGGTCTTCGAGCCGAACAAGATCGCAGTTGCGTTGATGAAGGCTTTTCTGGCGGTGCACGGCACGCAGGGTGCCGCGTCGGCCAGCGTTCGCGAAACGGTCGAAGGTCTGACAGAGGCCGTGGTGCGAGCGTTGCTGCGCTCGCGCCCGGGTGGCGGCACCTTCCACATCGAGGACGTTCAGGATCAGGTCGAACTCGGCCTGATGCGCAGCGGCCACCATGAAGTCGCACGCGCCTATGTGCTGTACCGCGAGCGCCGCTCACAGGAGCGCGCGAAGCAGGCGAAGTCCGAGGCGCGGCCGGCGGCCGAGGCGCTGCACGTCATCGACCGCGGGCAGCGCGTGCCGCTGGATGAGGGCCACGTGCAGGCGCTGATCGAATCGGCGTGCGCCGGACTGGGTGCCGACGTGAGGGCCGAGCCGATCCTTTCGGAGACTCGGCGCAATCTCTACGACGGCGTGCCGATCGACGAGGTATACAAGGCGTCGATCCTCGCCGCGCGCACGTTGATCGAGAAAGAGCCGGCCTACTCGCGCGCGACTGCAAGGTTGCTGCTGCACACGATTCGCCGCGAGATCCTCGGCGAGGAGGTGTCACAGGCCGACATGGCGGCTCGGTATGCCGACTATTTCCCTGGCTTCATCAGGAAGGGCGTGGCGGCCGAGTTGCTCGACGACAAGCTGCTGCAGTACGACCTCGCCAGACTGGGCGCGGCGCTCAAGCCCGAGCGCGACCTGCAGTTCGACTACCTCGGCCTGCAGACGCTTTACGACCGCTACTTCCTGCACATCGAAGAGGTGCGCATCGAGATGCCGCAGGCCTTCTTCATGCGCGTCGCGATGGGCCTGGCACTGGGCGAGATCGATCGGGAGGCGCGGGCGATCGAGTTCTACGACGTGTTGTCGAGTTTCGACTTCATGTCCTCGACGCCGACGCTGTTCAACAGCGGTACGCTGCGCTCGCAGCTCTCGAGCTGCTACCTGACCACGGTGGCCGACGATCTGGACGGCATCTACGAGGCGCTCAAGGAGAACGCGCTGCTGTCCAAGTTCGCTGGCGGCCTGGGCAACGACTGGACCAACGTGCGCGCCCTGGGCTCGTACATCAAGGGCACGAACGGCAAGAGCCAGGGTGTCGTGCCGTTCCTCAAGGTGGTCAACGACACCGCCGTTGCGGTCAACCAGGGGGGCAAGCGCAAAGGGGCGGTCTGCGCCTACCTGGAGACCTGGCATCTGGACGTCGAGGAGTTCCTCGACCTGCGCAAGAACACCGGGGACGACCGGCGCCGCACCCACGACATGAACACCGCGAACTGGATCCCGGACCTGTTCATGAAACGCGTCATGGAGGGCGGCACGTGGACCCTGTTCTCGCCGTCCACCTGCCCCGATCTGCACGACAAGTTCGGGCAGGCTTTCGAAGCCGCCTATACGGACTACGAGGCCAAGGTCGATCGCGGCGAGATCAAGCTGTACAAGCGCATGGCCGCCAGGGATCTGTGGCGCAAGATGCTGTCGATGCTGTTCGAGACGGGGCATCCCTGGATCACGTTCAAGGACGCCTGCAATGTGCGAAGCCCGCAGCAGCACGTGGGCGTGGTGCACTCGTCCAATCTGTGCACCGAGATCACGCTCAATACCAACGAGAGCGAGATCGCGGTGTGCAACCTCGGCTCGATCAATCTGGTGCAGCATCTGAAGGACGGCCAGATCGACCAAGCCAAGCTGAAGAAGACTGTCGCCACCGCGATGCGCATGCTCGACAACGTGATCGACATCAATTACTACGCGGTGAAGAAGGCGCGCGACTCCAACCTGCGGCACCGTCCAGTAGGCCTGGGCATCATGGGTTTCCAGGACTGCCTGTACCAGCTGAAGCTGCCCTACGCCAGCGCCGAGGCGGTCGAGTTCGCCGATCGCTCGATGGAGGCCGTGTGCTACCACGCGTACTGGGCCAGTACCGAACTGGCCGCCGAGCGCGGGCGGTACTCCAGCTACCGAGGCTCGCTGTGGGACCGTGGCGTCCTGCCCCAGGACTCGCTGCGGCTGCTGGCCGAGCAGCGTGGCGGCTATGTCGACGTCGACATGTCGCAAACGCTGGATTGGGACGCGCTGCGCTCGCGCATCGCCACCCACGGCATGCGCAACAGCAACTGCGTGGCGATCGCGCCGACGGCGACGATTTCGAACATCATCGGCGTGGATGCCTCGATCGAGCCGAGCTTCGGAAACCTGTCGGTCAAGTCCAACCTGTCCGGCGAGTTCACCATCGTCAACGAATACCTCGTGCGAGATCTCAAGGCGCTTGGCCTGTGGGACGACGTGATGGTGATGGACCTGAAGCACTACGAGGGCTCGCTGCGGCCGATTGACCGTGTGCCCGAGTCGCTCAAGGCGCTGTACGCCACAGCCTTCGAGATTGACGCGGGCTGGTTGGTCGAGGCCGCCTCGCGGCGGCAGAAGTGGATCGATCAGGCGCAGTCGCTGAACATCTACATCGCCGGCGCCTCCGGCAAGAAGCTCGACGACACCTACAAGCTCGCGTGGCTGCGCGGCCTGAAGACCACCTATTACCTGCGCACGAAGGCCGCGACACACGTGGAGATGAGCACGGTCACGAAGAGCAAGCTCAACGCCGTGAGTTCTGGTGGCGCGGCTGCGGGAACGATGTCGGCCCTCGACGCGTCGACCGCGCAAGCGCACCAGGCGGCATCGGCCGCTGCGCCTGCGAGCGACATCAAGTTCTGCGCGATCGACGACCCCACCTGCGAGGCCTGCCAATAGAAGAGCCGATGATCACCGCATGCTCAATGGCGATGCTTGAGCGCAACAACGCGAGCGCGCGAATGTCAAGAAGTTCTTGGTGTTCGCGCGCAACACTCCGATAATCCGCCGCACAGGAAGTACCTCCAAACATGCTGGTCTGGGAAGACAACGTCAGCAGCAAGACGCTCACGACACAACGTACCGCGCAACAACCGTCCTTGCACGACGCGCGGTCCATGGCAGCGTCACTCCCTCCGCCCACAACCCCGGCTGCGCATCGCGCAGAGGCCGCTCCCGATCCGACGCGTCGCGTCAACGCGGCCGACAAACGCATCATCAACGGCCAGACCGACGTCAATCAGCTGGTGCCGTTCAAGTACAAGTGGGCCTGGGAGAAGTACCTCGCCACCTGCGCAAACCACTGGATGCCGCAGGAAGTCAACATGAACCGCGACATCGCCCTCTGGAAGGACCCGAACGGCCTGACGGAGGACGAGCGCCGCATCATCAAGCGCAATCTCGGCTTCTTCGTCACCGCCGACTCGCTGGCGGCGAACAACATCACCCTGGGCACGTATCGCCACATCACGGCGCCCGAGTGTCGCCAGTTCCTGCTGCGCCAGGCGTTCGAAGAGGCGATCCACACCCACGCCTACCAGTACATCGTCGAGTCGCTCGGTCTGGACGAGAGCGAGATCTTCAACGCCTACCATGAGGTGGGGTCGATCCGCGACAAGGACGAGTTCCTGATCCCGTTCATCGACGCGGTCATGGATCCCCACTTCAAGACCGGCACACCCGAGGCGGACCAGAAGCTGCTCAAGAGCCTGATCGTGTTCGCCTGCCTGATGGAAGGCCTGTTCTTCTACGTTGGCTTCACGCAGATCCTGGCGCTGGGTCGCCAGAACAAGATGACCGGCGCAGCCGAGCAGTACCAGTACATCCTGCGCGACGAGTCGATGCATTGCAACTTCGGCATCGACCTGATCAACCAGATCAAGCTCGAGAATCCTCAGTTGTGGACAGCTGCTTTCAAGGCCGAAATCAAGGCGCTGTTCCTCAAGGCGGTTGAGCTTGAGTACCGCTATGCGGAGGACACCATGCCGCGTGGCGTTCTGGGCATGAACGCGTCGATGTTCAAGGGCTACCTGCGCTACATCGCCAACCGGCGTGCGACGCAGATCGGCTTGGAGGAGCTCTTCCCGAACGAGGAAAACCCGTTCCCGTGGATGAGCGAGATGATCGATTTGAAGAAGGAGCGAAATTTTTTCGAGACGCGCGTGATCGAATACCAGTCAGGTGGCGCGCTTTCGTGGGAATGATGCGCGAGTGAGCCGGCCGCAGAGCCAGCCGTCTCGCGTTGACGACAGATCAAGATCCGCAGTGGGTGAGATGAGGCCGCCAAGAGCCGAAATCGCGCACTGCATCCCCGTTCACCGCATCGGCAACAAACCGGCAGCAACGCCGGAACAAGTCCGGGTGGTGAATCGCTGCAGAAGGTCGAGCTCGATCCCTGCAGTGCTCATTGCAACTTGATCAAGGAGATCGAAATGGCAACTGCGAAGAAGAAGGCTCCGGCCAAGAAGGCCGCTGCGAAGAAACCCGCCGCCAAGCGCAAGCCCGCGGCGAAGAAGCCCGCGGCGAAGAAGCCAGCGGCCAAGAAGCCGGCGGCCAAGAAGCCGGCGGCGAAGAAGGCGAAGAAGCCAGCGGCGAAGAAGAAGCCAGCGGCGAAGAAGGCTGCCAAGAAGAAGGCTGCACCGAAGAAGAAGGCTGCGCCCAAGAAGAAGGCCGCCAAGAAGGCTGCCAAGAAGCCCGCGGCGAAGAAGAAGCCGGCTGCGAAGAAGGCCAGGCCTGCTGCGGCAAAGAAGGCTGCCCCTGCGGCAGCCGCGGCTGCCCCTGCGGCACCGGCGGCCAAGACCACGCTGAGCCCAGCGGCTGCATGGCCTTTCCCGACGGGCAACAAGCCCTGAGGTACGGCGGGTCGGACCAATCCGGCCCGTGCCGCGCAAGACGACAAACCCGGCTACGGCCGGGTTTGTTTTTTCTTGCGATCCACCGGCCGCGGCTCGAGCGCCATTCCCCGTCTCGCCGACTGATTCCCTGGGAGGCGTTGCGGGCAACATGCGCCCGAACGCGATCGATCAGTACTCTTTGAGCACTTCGGTATCGGCAAATGCCTGCGGCGTGTCGTGCCGAGGCAGCAAAAGGGTCCTGTCGTCTGCCGCAGCAAGTGCGCGCTCAGCAGCGATGCGGCGCTCTTCGGCAGTGCTGCGGGCGTCGCGTTCGGCAGTGCTGCGGGCGCTGTGGCTGCGGCGAAGTTCGTCGATCGCCCTGTTGAGCTGCGCGATCTGCTCGCGCGCCTGCGCCGAGCGCTCGATCGCACCGTTGCGCGCCTGTTCGGCACGATCAATGCGGTCGCGCAGCAGTGCAAAGCGGCGACTCAAGTGCCAGTGACATGCCGTCGCCCCAGCAAGCGCGCCGGCGACGGCGGCACCGGCAATCCAGAGGATTGAGAAGGGGTCCATGAGGCACGATGGGCAGACAGCCTCGCCACTTTAGTGGCGTCGAACGCCACCGTGCGCCCCGATGGTCCTACAAGGTCAACGCCGCAGCGTCAAAGCGGTGATTTTGCCCACCCCGATGAGCGATCTTGATGGCGCCCAGGCGGTTCCCCAGCGCGGCGGCACTTTCCAGCGGCCAGCCCCGTTCGAGGGCGTACAGCAGGCCGGCGCGGAATGCATCACCACATCCGGTCGGATCGACGAGTGTGTCTGCCGTCGAGCCGGGCACGTGCGTGCGGGAGCCCTGCCGCCAGACTTCGCAGCCTTGCTCGGCCAGCGTCACGACGACGCCGTCGATGTTCGGGCGCCGCGAGATGGCTGAGAGTGACTCACCGGTACGCTCGCTGAGCATGCGCGCCTCGTAGTCGTTCACGGCCACCCAGCGCGCCATGCCCAAGATCTCCCGATGCTCGGCGCCATCGAACTGGGGTAGCTGCTGGCCCGGATCGAAGACGAACGGGATGCCCTGCGCGTGCATCTGATGGGCATGTTCACCCATCGCGATGCGGCCGTCGGGCGCGATGATGCCGATCGCGAGGTCGCTGCGCCGCGCACGCGTGGGCACTGCAGCGTGGTGCGCCACGCTCATCGCGCCAGGGTGGAACGCGGTGATCTGGTTGTTGTCCTGGTCGGTGATGATCACGCATTGGGCCGTGTACTGGTCACGCTCAATCAGCACGGCGCTGGTGTCGATGCCGAGTTCGCGCAGCCGCACCAGGTAATCCTCGCCGTCGCTGCCCAACGCTGCCAGGATCACCGGTTCGCCGCCGAGCAGCTTGTGCGTGTAGGCGATGTTGCCGGCGCAACCGCCCCACTCGCGGCGCATCGTCGGCACCAGGAACGAGACATTCAGGATATGGACCTGGTCGGGCAGGATCTGTTGCGCGAAGCGGCCCGGGAAGTTGGTGATCGTGTCGAACGCGAGCGAGCCGCAGATCAGCGCCGACATGTCAGCACTCGCGTTGTTGCCCGACGGGCACGTGACACTTCTCGAGGCGCAGCGAACGACTTGATGAGCGCGGGCGTTTCATGTGAGTGGCTTTCAGGGGTAGAAGAGTTCGACCGTATAGCCTGCGACGCGCCGCTCACCAAGGTCGAGCACGGCCTGCACGGACCAATCGGCGCCGGCGGCGATCTGTGAGGGCGCGTCGGGCGCCACGTCGTTGGCGCGCAGAACGCGGCGCGCGACGATTTCGCCGCGCAGGTTGGTCAATGTCAGGTCCAGTGCGGGCATCGCGACCGGCCACGCGCTGCGGTTGCGCACTGCGATCTGGAGCCGGTAAAGAGGCGCGCCTTCGAGCCGTGTCACGCCGCTGCTGTCGACCGCCAACGCCGCAAGCGAACGGGGCGCCTCGAGCTTGCAGCCGGTCAGGCTGCACAGGGCAGAAAGCGCGGGCTGCACAGCGGGCCAGCGCAGCGCCAGCGTGTCGCGCTGATGCATCGACACCTGCAGCGCGAGCGCCAGCATCAGCGCGGCGCCGAACACAGACAGGGCGCGGCGCACGCCCGGGCGTTGCCAGCGGGCGCTACGATCAGCCTGGCGCAAGAAGCCCGGTTTCAGGGCCGGCTGTGCCGACTCGGCCGCGAGGGCCTCGTCGGAGACCTGGCTGTCGACCAGTTCAATCGCGCTGCGACTGAACTGGTCGCCGTCGCCCACGCGCGATGCGTCGAAATGCGGCTCGATGCGCGTATCGGCCTGGGTGTCGATCAGTGTGCTCGTGGCCGAATCACCCTCTTCCGCTGCCTCGGGCGCCGACCGCGATGGCGCCGCCAAGGGCATGTCGACCGGTGTGGCAGGCGCTTCGTCGGGCGGCGTCGGCGCAGGCGCCGACGAGACCGACTCGCGCTCGAGCGGAACAGGGCCCGACGCTCCTTCCAGGTCGAATAACCCCTCGAGCGCATTGAACACTTCGCTGCAGCGGCCGCAGCGAACCCAGCCCTCCGAGGCCTTGAGCTGATCCTGCACGACACGAAAGACCGTGCCGCAGGCCGTGCAGCGTGTGGCCAGGCTCACGATGCGCCCCCCGCAATGCCGGTCATCAGAATCCAGCCTTCCTCTTGGTCGCTGACCTCGAGCGCACAGAAGGGGGCGTAGGCGCGGTGCAACCCGTCGGCCTGTCGCTGAAGGATACCGGCCAGCACCAGCGAGGCACTCGGCGCCAAGCGCGACGCGAGCAGCGGCGCAAGCAAAGTCAGTGGTTTTGCCAGGATATTGGCCAGCACCAGGTCGTAGTGGCCGCGGGCGAGATCCGGCGCGCCGGCGCGCACGGTCACGTCATTTGACGCGGCGTTGGCCTGGGTTGCCAGGACCGCCGCAGCATCGATGTCCACCGCGTCGATCGCGCGCGCGCCAAACAGCGCAGAGCCGACTGCCAGAATGCCCGAGCCGCAGCCGTAGTCGAGCACGCGTGGCCATGACCGCGCGTGCCGCGCGATCCAGCGCAGGCACATGCGCGTCGTCGGGTGGGTGCCGGTGCCGAAGGCCAGCCCCGGATCGAGCCGGATCACATGCGTTGCAGCCGCGGGGGCGGCATGCCAGCTCGGCACGACCCAGAACGTGGGCGTGATCTCGACTGGTGTGAACTGCGATTGGGTCACGCGTACCCAGTCCTCGTCGGGCACCGGCTGCTGCGCCTGCACGTGCACGTCGACGGCCCAGTCCTGAGCGAGCAACAGCGTCGCTGCTTCAGTGGCGGCAACGTCGTCGGTGAACAGCGCACGCACCGTCGAGCGCTGCCAGGCTGCGCGCTGCGGGGGCAGGTCGGGCTCGCCGAAGAGCGCCTGCTCGGCACCGCCGGCCGCATCGGCGTCCTCCACCGAGACCGCCAAGGCGCCGAGCTCGTCGGCGAGCGCATCGCTGACCGGCTCGACCAGTCGTTCGGCAACTCGCAACACCAGCTCTTGCATTCCGGTCAGGCCAGCATCAGGCGGATCCAAGGCGAAAACGGCCTACGACGACCTGAGTACGGGTCATCGCTTGTGCTGGCCCAGCCAGCCCTCGAGGTAATGGATGCTCGTCCCGCCCTCGACAAACTTGGCGTCCACCATCAGCTCGCGGTGCAGCGGGATGTTGGTGGAGATGCCTTCGACGACGGTCTCCGACAGCGCGGTGCGCATGCGCGCCAGCGCTTGCTCGCGCGTGTCGGCGTGCACGATGATCTTGCCGATCATCGAATCGTAGTTCGGTGGCACGAAGTAGTTCGTGTAGGCGTGCGAATCGACGCGCACGCCCGGCCCGCCCGGCGGGTGCCACATCGTGATGCGGCCAGGCGAGGGTGTGAACTTGTACGGGTCCTCGGCGTTGATCCGGCACTCGATGGCGTGGCCGCGCATCTCGATCTGGCGCTGTGTGAACGGCAGTTTCCCGCCGGCAGCCACGTGGATCTGCATTTGCACGATGTCGATGCCGGTCACGAGCTCCGTGACCGGATGCTCGACTTGCACGCGCGTATTCATCTCGATGAAGAAGAATTCGCCGTTCTCGTATAGGAACTCGAAGGTGCCCGCGCCACGGTAGCCGATCTTCTTGCAGGCGGCGGCGCATCGGTCGCCGATGCGCTCGATGACGCGACGCGCAATGCCCGGCGCCGGCGCCTCCTCGATGATCTTCTGGTGGCGGCGCTGCATTGAGCAGTCGCGCTCACCGAGCCAGACTGCGTTCTTGTGCTCGTCGGCCAGCACCTGGATCTCGACATGGCGCGGGTTCTCGAGGAACTTCTCCATGTAGACGGCCGGGTTGCCGAAAGCCGCGCCCGCCTCCGCTCGCGTGGTCTGCACCGCGTGCAGCAACGCAGCTTCGGTATGCACGACGCGCATTCCGCGCCCGCCGCCGCCGCCAGCGGCCTTGATGATCACCGGATAGCCGATCGCGCGGGCTTGGCGAATGATTTCCTTCGTGTCGTCCGGCAGGGCGCCCTCGCTGCCGGGCACACAAGGCACGCCCGACTTGATCATCGCCTGCTTGGCCGACACCTTGTCGCCCATGAGGCGGATCGACTCAGGGGTCGGTCCGATGAAGACGAAGCCACTGCGTTCCACGCGCTCGGCAAAATCGGCGTTCTCGGACAGGAACCCGTAACCGGGATGGATGGCCTCGGCGTCGGTCACCTCGGCCGTGGAGATGATCGCCGGCATGTTGAGATAGCTCTGCGCCGAAGGTGCCGGGCCGATGCAAACCGCCTCGTCGGCCAATTTGACGTACTTTGCGTCGCGATCCGCCTCCGAATAGACGACCACCGACTTGACGCCCATTTCGCGACAGGCGCGCTGAATGCGTAGCGCAATCTCCCCGCGATTGGCGATCAGGATCTTCTTGAACATGGTCAGGCCCCCGGCTGGGCGCTGCCCAGTGGTTCCGCCCAAGCAATCGCCGCGGATCCGGCTCTGACGGTCCGAAAGCGCTGCCCCATTGAGGGGGCGCGGCCCAAGGCCACTGCAGGGGTGGGCCTCATCACCCGCGCCGATCGATCACGAACAGAGCCTGGCCGAACTCCACTGGCTGGCCGTTTTCCACCATGATCCGCGTGATCGTGCCGCCTTCATCGGACTCGATCTCGTTCATGATCTTCATCGCCTCGATGATGCACAGCGCATCGCCCGCCTTGACGCTCTGGCCGACCTCGACCAGTGGCTTGGCTCCCGGACTGGCCGAGCGGTAGAACGTACCGACCATCGGCGACTTGACGATATGCCCGTCGTCGGCTGGAGCCGATCCGACCGTGCCCCCTGCCGCCGCGGCGTCGGCCGCGGTGTGCGGTGCAGCCGCAGCTGCGGACACTGGCGCGGCCATCACCAGCGGCGCGGCCAGCGGCACAGAGGCGCCGGGCACGGCCTTGACGATGCGCACCTTGCCCTCCGCTTCGGTAATCTCGAGTTCGGAGATGTTCGACTCGGACACCAGGTCGACCAGGGTCTTGAGCTTGCGCAAGTCCATTTGTTGTTGCCTCCGTGAGGTCTGCCGCCTCGAACGCCGCCCAAACGGCTTCGTATGGGCTCCCAACGCACATCAAGGTCACGCCGCTACGGCGAGACGCGCCGCATTAGCTAGGACGCGAAGGGCCGCACTCTACGCCAAAACCAAGTCCATTTGGCAGCGGTTGCCTGCCAGTTGGGCGAAATTAGCTCAAGAGATACCCTCGACCCAGCTCCTCAACTGTTCGGGCTGGAGTTCGCCGACATGTCGGCGGGCGACGCGCCCCGATCGGTCGATGAGCACCGTGAACGGCAGGCCGCCTTCCTGATTGCCCAGCCGTCGGGACAACTCAATGCCGCCGAAGCCCGCAAGTCCAATCGGATACGACACCGGAGTGCGCAAGAGGAACTCGCGCACCATGTCGGCGCTGTCGGCCGCCAAACCGAACACCACCCAGCCTCGACCGGCGAATTCGCGCGCGAAGCGGTCGAGCGCCGGCATCTCACGGATGCAGGGTGCGCACCAGGTGGCCCAGAAGTTGATGAGCAGCGGCCGGCCGCGCAGAGAGGCCATCTCAATGTGACCACCGCTGGGCGTGTCGAACGCCATCGACCACAGCGGCGCGATGTCTTCCTCGCCGGTCCGCTGCAAGCGCCACAGGGCCCACCCGGCCCCCGCCGCGGCGGCCGCGACGCCCAGACCGGACGCGAGGATCCAGCGGCGGCTTCCGTTTTCGGACCTTTTCATGCGCTTGCCGCCAGCAACTGCTGGAGCGCCCTGGTGTCCCCACGCCAGGTTCGCCCCTGGGCATCGGGGACAAGCGCGCCGCGGAGGTCATCGTGATCGTGCACGACCAGGTGCAGCGTGACCCTGTCGTCGATCTCGGCGCATCGCTCGCCCACCGTGAGCACCACGCGAGGCTCGCCACGCCGGCCGGTGCCGCCCTCGGACACGCCGTAGGCCGCCCTGAGGTTGATCAGCGCGATCTCGGGCGCCTTGCTGTCGTCGGCATACAGGTCGAGGTGAATGGCCGAGGCCCGCGTGGCCGTGCCGCGCCAAACCGCGCCACCCAGGTGCGGGCGGAATTCGGCAAGGCGCTGCATCCAGCGCAGGGCAACGCGCCGCAGCGCCGCCAGTTCTGCGGGCTGCGTGTCGGCGTGAAACAGCGCCAGATACGCCCGCACCTCGTCCTCCACCGCCTCGTTGCTTGGCAAAGCATGGTCGCGGCCTCGCGTCACACCCAGGTCACGCGCAACGCGGCGTTTGGCCGGGCCGTACTCCATGCCGTCCTCGACGATCAGTCGCGCCGCTGCGGCAGCGATCTCGGCGGCAGGGTCCATCGCGGGCATGCGCAATCCTAGGGGAAGCAGAGGGGGGGTCGCGAATCGGTAATCACGCGGCCGCCGCAGAGTCACGGCAGTTCGACCGCGCCCATGCGTGCGACCACCGTGCCTGCACGCTCGGCGAGGTATCCGGACCCCGGGCGTTTCTCGAAGCGCTTCGGCGCGGGCAGCATCACGGCCAAGCGGGCCGAGGGATACGCGCCGAGCCGCGCCGCATCGACGCGGTAGTAATAGCGTGCCGCGGCCTGCGCACCGAACAGGCCTTCGCCCCACTCCACGCTGTTCAGGTAGATCTCGAGGATCCGTCGCTTGGACAGGCAGACCTCCAGGGCGAACGTCAGAACGAACTCCTGGCCCTTGCGCGCGAGCGTGCGCTCGCTCGACAGCAGCAGGTTCTTCGCGAGCTGCTGGGTGATCGTCGAGCCGCCGATCACCTTGGCCTGCACGCGCGGCGGCGATAGCACCGGCGGCGCGTTGGGCCTCGCCGCGCGCCGAGCGAGCTGCTCGCTGCGGCGCGCGGCGATGGCTTGCGCACGCTGGTTCTTCTCCCAGGCCTTCTCGATCGCGTCCCAGTCGACGCCCGAATGTTCCGCGAATGCGGCATCCTCGCTCGCGATGACCGCGCGCTTGAGGTTGGGCGAAATCTGCGAGTCGTCCACCCATTGCTGGCCCCAGGTGATGCGGCCGGTTTCGGTGAGCAGGCGCCAGGCCTCGCTGCGCTGGAACGAGGTCGACTGCGGGTCGACGACGGCCATCATCGCGATGCGCGCGACGAAAAACAACTGCAGGCCCAGGCCCGCCAGCAGCACGAGCGCGAGCAGTCGGCCGACATGGCCCAAGAGGACGCGTGACCGGGTCACTCGGGCGACCTCGCGACGTAGACGGCGCCCGGGCGCCGTGTGCGGCGCGGCTCGGGGGTGGCGCTCATCTGACGCTCTGGCTCAAGGTCGTCTCCAGGCCTTCGTCGCGCGTGAACCGAAAGCGCGAGGTGACGACGATCTGGTCGGTCTGGCGCCGCATGTCGGCCGAGAAACGACCGAACGGTGCCGCCGCACGCACGATCGCCATCGCTCGCCGGTCGAGGACGCGCGATTCCGATGGCCGCACCACGTCGGCCTCGACCACGCGGCCCTGGGCATCGACGGTGATGTTCATCGTCAGCTCGCCGTACAGCTTGCGGCCCTGGTACTCGGGAAAGTCGCGCGTGCCGCGCTCCTCGATCTTTCGCCGCAGCGCGTCGTAGTAGATCGCGTAGTCGGCCTCACGCGTGGCCGGGCTGATGTAGCGCTTCTTCGGCCGCGCGTTCTCCTCGTTGACGCGCTTCTCGATCTCGGCGAGCAGCCGCAGCAGTTGCCGCCGCCGCTCTTCGCGGGCGCGCTCCTCGGGCGTCCCTGCCTCGCGCGCGGGGTCGGGCGGCGGCAGCAACGCGATCTCGCGCCGGATCTGCGCCAGCAACTGCTGCTGCTGCTCCTGCAGCCGCTCGATCTGGCGCCGCGCTTCCTCGAGCGAATCGCCCGTCTCCACGGTCGGCGCCGGCGGCAGGGGCGAGGTGGCACGACCTGCAGCGGCCTCGCCGCCGCCCGCCAGGTTGGCCTGAGCGATGGCCCGGGCAAGCGCCGGTGGCAGTTGCGACTTCGCGTTCACCAGGATCACCTCGAGCGGCGTGTCCTGGAACATGCGGTTGAAACGCTCCGGGTCGACGAAACGGATCGTCAGCAGAAAGGCGTGGACCGCGAGCGAGAGCAGAACGGCCCAGTGCAGCGTCGTGAAGCGCCACTTCTGCGTTGCACGCTTCTCCGCGCGCAACTTCATGATGCGGCTGTTGATGTACTCGCGCCGGGCCATGCTCGCGCCTCAAGCAGGCGACGGCGCAGGCTCGGCCGCCTCGGTCGCGTCGCCATCGCCGACGTCGATCGCCAGCGCCAGCGGCTCGGCCTGCTCGGCATCGTCTGCCTCGTCCTCGGCCGCCACGGCCTGTGGCGGCGCGTCATCGAGTCGTGCGACCAGGCTGGCGTGTACCTCGAGCGTCAGCGCGTCGGTGCCGGTGATGCGCACTCGCACGTGCGTGCCGCGGGGCAGCGGTTCACAGCCGATGGCCTTGAACACGAGCGGCAGTGCGTCGGCGCGCACGAGGCCGTCCTTCATCACGCTGGCGTCCAGTTCGGACACGCCCTGCTGCGCGAGCCATCGGATCGTCCAGTAGCGTTCGATCCCATGCTGGAAGTCGTTGTAAGCCGCGTAGGTCGCATCGAAGGCCGAGATGATCGAGAACAGCGTCGCGTCCCTGGGCTTGAACGGCGCCGCCAGCGCTGCCGTGCGGCCATGGCGGGCACACGCAATGATCTGCCACTGGTTGACCAGATCGACATAGCGGCGCAACGGGGACGTCGCCCAGATGTACTGGGGCACGCCCATCCCGGCGTGCGGCAGCGGTTTGACGCCCATGCGTACCTTGATGCCCGGTGCGAGGCCCGCCTGGCTGCGGTAGATCGCCGGCACTCCGACCTCCGCCAGCCAGCCGCCCCAGGTACTGTTGGCCAGGATCATCGCCTCGGCCACGATCAGGTCGAGCGGCGCGCCACGCTGGCGCGGCACGATCGCCACCCGCTCGTCGCCGCGCGGCTCGCCATCGTCGCCAGCGGCGCGTTCGAGCTTGAATCCATAGTCCGGGCGGTTGAAGTTCTCGGGTTTGCCCCGCACCGCCTCGCGTCGCGCCTTCAGTGCCTTGGCCAGACGCCAGACGAATGCGAGTTCGGCAGCGAACGGCACAACGAGCGGCGTCGTGCCGTCCAGCGCGGCCGGGGTGACCACGGTATCGAGCTTGTCGTGCCGCAGATTTGCCACGACCGGCACGCGCTCGAGCCTGGTTTCGTGGCCGCGAGGCTCGAGCGTGGCCTCGTCGATCGTCAGGTAAAGGCTCACGGCCGGGCAGTCACGCCCTTCGGTCAACGTGTAAGCCTCGACCACCGCGTCGGGCAGCATCGTCAGTTTCCAGCCGGGCATGTAGACCGTCGACAGGCGCTGCGCGGCCACTTTGTCGAGCTCGCTGCCCGGGGCGAGCGCAAGGGCTGGCGCGGCGATGTGGATGCCCAGCACGACCGTGCCCGTGCCCAAGCCCTGCACCGACAGGGCATCGTCGATCTCGGTCGTCGCCGAATCATCGATCGAGAATGCACGCGCGTCGGTCCGCGGCAAATCGTCCTTG
>JAOUIM010000284.1 GCA_029884035.1 Aquincola sp.
TGTCCTGCGCGGCGGCCGCATGGGCAGCGGCCAGATCCGTGCACTGTCGGTGCTGGGGCCGCGGTTCATGCTGCCGTTTCAGGAGGCCGCGCTCGATCCCGCAGCGGCCTTTGGCCGTGTGGCACCCGTGGTGCTGGAGGTCGGCTTCGGCATGGGCCAGGCGACCGCGGCCATGGCCGCCGCCCGCCCCGAAGAAGACTTCATCGGCATCGAGGTGCACGAGGCGGGCGTGGGTGCGCTGCTGCAGCGCATCGAGCAGCTGCACCTGGGCAACCTTCGCATCGTGCGCCACGACGCGGTCGACGTGCTGCGCTCGATGATCGCGCCGGCCTCTCTGGCCGCGGTGTATGTCTTCTTTCCCGACCCCTGGCCGAAGAAGCGGCACTGGAAACGGCGCCTGGTTCAACCGCCGTTCGCGGCGCTGGCCGCGTCGCGGCTCGAGCCCGGCGGCGTGCTGCATTGCGCAACCGACTGGCAGCCCTACGCCGAGCAGATGCTCGAGGTATTGCGAGGCGAACCCTCGCTCGAGAACACCGCCGCGGACTATGGGACGCGCCCCGCGTATCGACCCGAGACGAAGTTCGAGCGTCGCGGCCTTGCGCTCGGCCACGGCGTGTGGGACCTGGTGTTTCGCAAGCGCGCCTGAGGCGCTCAGCGGCACGTCCGGTACGGCTCTTCGAAGTCGAGGAAGTCACGTTCGGCCAGCGCGTCGGCGACCCAATGCGACACGCCCGGCGCCACCCACAGTCGCTCGACATAGGACTGGGAACACACCGAGATCGGAAGGCTGTAGGTGCGGATTCGCGAAGCCACCGGTGCGAAGTACGCATCGGCCGCGCTGAATCCCCCGAACAGGAAGGGGCCGCCGCTGGCGGCGAGCTGCTGCGACCACATCGCATCGATGCGCGCGAGGTCGGCACGCACGCCCGCCTGCTCGGCCATCACCCGCGCACCCACCTCGGGCAGCCGGGCTTCGATGTTCATCGGGCAGTGGTCGCGCAGTGCACCGAACCCGGCATGCATCTCGGCGCACAGGCTTCGCGCGCGGGCACGCTGCATCGGCTCGCGCGGCCAGATCGCATGGCCAGGGTGGAGGTCGGCCACCGTTTCGGCGATCGCCAGCGTGTCCCACACCGCGAAGCCGTCGATCAGCAGCACCGGCACCTTGCCGGTCGGCGTGTGGCGCGACAGCTCACGGTAGAAGTCCGAACCGGGCGCGAAATCGAAGCGCAGCTTGACCTCCTGGAAGGCGATGCCGAAGTGGCGCATCAGCACCCACGGCCGCATCGACCACGACGAGTAGTTCTTGTTGCCGATCACGAGCTGCAGCACGGCCTCACCTCCTGTGCAGGCGATGCTAGCTTCAGTCTGCCGCCGTTCGACGTGGTTTTCGCATTGCGGTCATGCGCGCCACTGCACCCACCCCGTCGCCGCGGTCAGCAGCACCAGAGCGCCGAACACGATGCGGTACCAGGCAAAGGCCGTGAAGTCGTGCGTGGCGACGTATCGGATCAGCCAACGGATGCACAGCAACGCGCTGACGAACGCGAACGCGGTGCCCACCGCGAATACCGGCGCCTCGGCCCAGCCCAGGGCGGCACGATCCTTCCATACCGAGTACGCACCGGCACCGATCAAGGTGGGAATTGCAAGGTAGAAGCTGAACTCGGTGGCCGCGCGACGTGAGAAGCCGAACACCATCGCGCCGATGATCGTCGCGCCCGAGCGGCTGGTGCCCGGGATCAGCGCCAGGCATTGCACCAGCCCGACCTTGAGCGCATCGAGTGCGCTCATGTCGTCGACCGATTCGACACGCGCGTGGCGCGTGCCCTGGAGGTCGCGCTCGCCGTAGGCCGCGTGATGGCGCCGCTCGACCCACAGGATGATCAGGCCGCCGACCACGAAGGCCAGCGCCACCGGCACCGGGTGGAACAGGTGCGCCTTGATCGCCTGGCCCAGCAGCAGGCCGAACACGACCGCCGGCATGAATGCGACCAGCACGTTGCGCGCGAAACGCTGCGCCACCGGATCGTGCGAGAGTCCGCCGAGCGTTCGCGCCAGTCTTTCCCGGTATTCCCAGATCACCGCGAACATCGCGCCGGTCTGGATCGCGACCTCGAACACCTTGGCCGAATCACCGGTGAAGTCGAGCAGTGACGCAGCGAGGATCAGGTGTCCGGTGGAAGAGATCGGCAGGAACTCGGTCAGACCCTCGACGATGCCCATCACGGCGGCCTTCGCCAGCGCCCACCATTCCACGTTTGTCCCTTCCGGCCGCCCTGTCGGCGGCAAAGGCGCGAATGATAGCGGCGAGCCCCTTGGCGCCTGGATTCAGCGCGGTTCGGCGAACCGCAGTTCGACGCCGCGCGACGTGACGGCGATGTCGGCCTTGTCGATGCCGGCGCGGCGCAGGGCCTCTCGCTGATCGTCCTTGATGCGGTAGACCACGAAGTCGTCGAGCAGGCGCTCCGTGAGCAATGCGCCGAGCCGTGCACCCTGGCCCGACAGCGCGGTGCCTGCAACGTCGAGCCTGAAGTCCTGCACCTTGACGTTCGCCAGCCGGATCGATGCATCGCTCGGCTCGTAGCGCAATGCATGGTCGAGCGCGAGGCTGCCGCGCACCGTGCTGCCCGACAGCCGTTCCACGGCCGACAGGTCCAGTTCGGTCACGATGCGGTTGCGCTCGGGCGCAAGCCGGATGACCGGTCTGGCGAGACTCACGTCCAGCACCTCCAGCAGTCGCCGCTCGCACGGGAACTGGCGCTCGACCAGCCGCTGCAGGTCACCCTGCGACAGGGTCACTTCGCGAGGCACACCGAGGCCGGCGCACGCGGAGAGCACGAACGTCATGACAGCCATGACGACGAGCGCCAAAGACCGGCAGTAGGTCTGCATCAGATCAATTCCCCTGTTCGACGTGGCACCCTAACGCCTTGACCCGGCAACACGACCACAGGTACATTACTGACTGATCGGTCAGTAACTGAATGGTCTCCGTCGCAAGCACGCCTCCCGCCCCCGCCGCCCGCCAGCGACGCAAGGAAGCCCGTCCGCAGGAACTGCTCGATGCCGCGCTGGCGTTGTTCGTCGAGAAGGGCTTTTCCGCAACCCGCGCCGAAGAAGTCGCGCAGCGCGCCGGGGTGTCCAAGGGTACCTTGTACCTGTACTACCCGAGCAAGGAAGAACTGTTCAAGGCGGTGATCGCGCAATCGCTCGGCGCACGCATCGAGCAGTCCGCGCAACAGGTGCAGGCCTACCGCGGACCGATGGGACCGCTGCTGGAGGACCTGCTGGTGCGTTGGTGGCAGCAGGTGTACGCCAGCCCGGTGTCGGGCACGTTCAAGATCGTTGTCTCCGAGGTGCGCAACTTTCCGGAGATTGCCGACTTCTGGGTCCGCAATGTCATCGAACCCGGCCACGCGCTGATCGGCAGCATCGTGCAACGGGGCGTCGATACCAAAGAGTTCCGGCCGGTGGATGTGCTCAGCGTGGTGCATTCCCTGGTGCTGCCGTTGGTGATGCTGTGCGTGCACAAGCACGGCCTGGCAGCCTGCTCGCAGCACCAGATCGACGGCGAGCGCTTCATCGCCGAGCATGTCGCCCTGGTCGTGCGCGGATTGCGCCCCACCTAGAATCCTCGCTGGTCCTCCGAACGCATGACGCCATGAATCTCGAACAAGCCCGGT
The DNA here is from genome assembly GCA_029884035.1 of Aquincola sp. Lineage (GTDB taxonomy): Bacteria > Pseudomonadota > Gammaproteobacteria > Burkholderiales > Burkholderiaceae_C > CADEEN01. The sequence goes on from JAOUIM010000284.1 coordinate 3,687, forward strand.
TCAACATGATCGAGCAGCAGATCCGCCCGTGGGAGGTGCTCGATCAGTCCGTGCTGTCGCTGCTCGCGGTCGTGAGGCGCGAGGACTTCGTGCCTCCGGCGTACCGCGCGCTGGCCTTCGTCGACACCGAGGTGCCGCTGCCCGAAGGCCAGTGCATGCTGGCACCGAAGGTCGAGGCGCGGCTTCTGCAGGACCTGCATGTCGGCCGTCACGAACACGTGCTCGAAGTCGGTGCAGGATCGGGCTTCATGGCGGCCTTGCTCGCGCACCGCGCACAACGCGTGACGACGCTCGAGTCTCGGCCGGTGCTGGCGGCGATGGCGCGCGCCAACCTGCAGCGGGCGGGCATCGCCAGCGCCGAAGTGATCGATGCCGATGGCTCGGCCGGCCGCCCGGCCGAAGCCCCGTTCGACGTGATCCTGCTGTCGGGTTCGGTTGCCGCGGTGCCGCAGTCGCTGCTCGACCAGCTGAAGATCGGCGGGCGGCTTGCCGCAATCGAGGGGCAGGAGCCGGTGATGCGTGCGGTTCTCGTGACCAAGGTCGCCGATCGACAGTACAAGCGCGTCGAACTGTTCGACACCGTCGCGCCACGCCTCGACGGTTTCGGCGAGCCCTCTCGCTTCTCGTTCTAGGCTCATCTTGCAATTCGCGCCCGCCATCCGGCATCCCGTCGCAAGGCGCCCACGGGGCGTGCGCCGCCCGGCTACAACGCCCGCTGCGCCGACAGCCGCCCCACAACGTCCCGGAGACCGCATCACATGCCGCGCCGACTTCTGACCCTGATGCCCACCGTGCTGGCCGCCTGCCTGCTGCTGCCCCTGGCAACGGCCCGTGCGCAGAGCCTGCAAGAACTGTACGACGCCGCACGCGCCTACGACGCGAACTATCAGTCTGCGCGCGCGCTGGCCGACTCGATTCGCTACCGTGTCGAACAGAGTCGCGCCCTCGCGCGCCCGAGCGCGGCCCTGGTCGGCAGTGCGACGCGCACCGAAACCGACCCGCCCGTGTCGGCGACTTCTCCGACCGGCGCAAGCTTCGGCGCGACGACAACCGCGCTGACGGTCAGCGGGCGCCAGCCGCTGTTCAACCGCGCCAATGGCGCGACGATCGACCAGGCCGAAAAATCGCTCGAGGTCGCCCGCGCCGACCTGCAGATCGCCGAGCAGGATCTGATCGTGCGTCTGGCGCAGGCCTATTTCGACGTGCTCGTGTCGCAGGACGCGCTGACCGCCGCGCAGGCCAACAAGAAGGCCATCGGCGAGCAGCTCGCCTCCGCCCGGCGCAATTTCGAGGTCGGCACCGCAACGATCACCGACACGCGCGAAGCGCAGGCGCGCTTCGACCTGGCCACGGCGCAGGAAATCGCTGCCGACAACGACCTGCGCACCAAGCACATCGCGCTCGACCAGCTCGTGGGTCGTGCCAACGTCGAGCCCAGGCCGCTGGCCACGCCGGTCGTGCTGCCACCGGTGGCGCCGGCCAACGTCGACGACTGGGTTGCGCCTTCGCAGACCGGCCATCCGGCGGTACGCAAGGCACTGCTCGGGCTGGACATCGCGAAGCTCGAGACCGAGA
>JAOUIM010000014.1 GCA_029884035.1 Aquincola sp.
GACGGCAAGCTGGTGACCGCGCCGGCCTGGCCGGCCCACCCCGCCTGGATCCGCCAGTTCCTGGCTGTCCTGGGCACGCGAATCGACACTTGAGGCCGGGGGCGGGCAGGTCTAAATTCGGCTCCCGCCCTGCATCTTTGCCGAGGCTCCCATGTGCGAGATCTTCATCAGCGCCGACCCGGCAAGCTACGAGAGCCGCACCCGCTCGGTGCGGCTGCACGGCGTGGTCACCAGCATCCGGCTCGAGAACCTGTTCTGGTCGGTGCTGTCGGAGATCGCCGTGCGCGACGGCATGGGCGTGGTTCAGCTGATCGAGAAGCTGTATGACGAGTTGATCGCGGCCCGGGGGGAGGCGGGCAACTTCGCATCGTTTCTGCGGGTCAGCGCACTGCGTTACGAGGCGATGCTCGCCCACCAGCGAATCCCGATGGACCGCGATGTGCCGATGCGTTCCCTGGATCCGCGGTTCGTGTTGCGCGAACTGCCCGCGGGTTGGGGTCGGTCCGCAGGCCAAGACGCCGGCACGTCGGCGCCGAAGGCTCAGTCCGCGGCGGTCAGTTCGTCGGCGCGGGCCTGTGCCAGCGCGAAGTCCAGCGCGCCGTTGTAGATCGCGCGCCCGCAGATCACGCCTTCGACGCCTTCGCCCTCGATTGCGCAAAGCTTCTCGATGTCGGCCATGCCGGACAGCCCGCCCGAGGCGATGACCGGGATCGTCACCGCCTGCGCCAGCCGCGCGGTGGCCTCGATGTTGATGCCGGTGAGCATGCCGTCGCGCCCGATGTCGGTGTAGATCACGCCCTCGACGCCGTAGTCCTCGAACTTCTTCGCCAGATCGGCCACCTCGTGACCGGTCAACTTGCTCCAGCCGTCGGTCGCGACCTTCCCGTCCTTGGCGTCGAGGCCGACGATGACGTGGCCGCCGAAAGCACTGCAGGCGTCCTTCATGAAGCCCGGGTTCTTGACCGCCGCAGTGCCGACGACGACGTAGCTGATGCCGTCGTCCAGATAGCGCTCGATCGTGTCCAGGTCCCGGATGCCGCCGCCCAATTGCACCGGGATCCGGTCGGCCACCTCGCGCAGGATCGCCTTGACCGCGCCTTCGTTGACCGGCTTGCCGGCGAAGGCGCCGTTCAGGTCGACCAGATGCAGCCGTCGCGCGCCCGCGTCGAGCCATCGCCGCGCCATCGCCGCAGGGTCGTCGCTGAACGTGGTGGCCTTGGCCATGTCGCCCTTTTCAAGGCGCACGCAATGGCCGTCCTTCAGGTCGATGGCGGGGATCAGCAGCATGGTGTGAGGATGATCGACCCAAACGGGTCAGGGCTTCCACGCTAGGAAGTTGCGGTACAGCATGAGGCCGTCGGCAGCGCTTTTCTCGGGGTGGAACTGGGTGGCAAAAATGTTATCCCGGGCCACTGCGGATGTGAAGGGCAGGCCGTATTCGGTCAGGCCGGCGGTGTGGCGTTCGTCCGATGGCTCGGCATAGAAGCTGTGAACGAAATAGAACCAGGCGCCGTCGGACACCCCCGACCAGAGGGGATGGGATTGCGCCTGCTGCACCCGGTTCCAACCCATCTGCGGCACCTTGAAGCGGCTGCCATCGGGCTGCAGGCGATCCTCGAGCCGGAAGCGCCGGACTCGGCCTGCGATCACACCCAGGCCAGTCGTGTCCTGCTCCTCGCTATGGTCCAGAAGCATCTGCATACCCACGCACACGCCCATCACCGGCTTGGTGCGCAAGGCCTCGAGCACCGCGTCCTTCAGCCCCGAGTCCGCGAGTTCGCGCATGCAGTCGCGCATCGCACCCTGGCCGGGCAGCACGATGCGCTCGGCCAGCAGCACCTCTTCGGGGTTGCCGGTCACGATCACCTTCACGTCGTCGGTCTTCGATGCGGCGTGCGCCACCGCCTGCGACACCGAGCGCAGGTTGCCCATGCCGTAGTCGACGACGGCGACGGTGCGGGTCATCGGGCCGTGTTCCCGCAAGCGTTCCGAAGCGGCTGCGGCAGCGCGTCGGCACTTGCGTTCGCTGGCCAGAACTCACAGACGAAGATCAAGGCATCACCTCAAAGCGAACCCTTGGTCGAAGGAATCATTCCCGCACTGCGCGGATCGATCGTCAAAGCCAAGCGCAGCGCCCGCGCGAAGGCCTTGAACACCGTCTCGCACTGGTGATGGGCGTTGTCACCGAACAGGTTATCGATGTGCAGGGTCACGCCGGCGTGGTTGGAAAAGCCCTGGAAGAATTCGTAGGCCAGCTGCGTGTCGAAGCCGCCGACCATGCCGGACTTGAACGGCACGCGCATGTGCAGGCCTGGACGGCCCGAAAAGTCCACCACCACGCGCGACAGTGCCTCGTCCAGGGGAACGTAGGCATGACCGTAGCGCACGAGCCCGGCCTTGTCACCCACTGCTTTGGCCACCGCCTGGCCGAGCGTGATGCCGACATCCTCGACCGTGTGGTGGCCGTCGATGTGGAGGTCGCCCTTGGCCTCGATCTCGAGGTCGATCAGGCCGTGGCGAGCGACCTGGTCGAGCATGTGATCGAAGAAGCCGATGCCGGTGGCCAGTTGTGCCGCGCCGGTGCCGTCGAGGTTGACCTTGACGCGGATCTGCGTCTCCTTGGTGTTGCGCTGGACTTGGGCGATTCGAGACATCTACAGGCTCGCTTTCAGGGCGTCGATCATCAGGCGGTTCTCTTCGGGCGTGCCGACCGTCAGACGCAGGCAGTTGGCCAGCAGCGGATGCAGCCCCGCGATGTGCTTGACCAGCACGCGGCGCGCCTTCATGCCTTCGAAGGTCCGCTTCGAATCGGGCACGCGCACGAGAATCATGTTGGCCTCGCTCGGGAAGGCGGTCACTCCAGCGATGTGGTGCAAGTCGGCGATCAGCCGCTCGCGCTCACGGCGCAGCACCGCAGCCTGCTCGGCGAATACCTCGGCATGCTCCAGCGCAAACAGTGTCGCCGCGGCGTTCAGCCCGCTCACGTTGTACGGCGGACTCACCTTGTCGACCTGCTCGATCAGCGCTGCAGCGCCGGCCAGGTAGCCCATGCGCACGCCTGCCAGGCCGAATTTCGACAGCGTGCGCAGCACCAGCACATGCTCGTGCGCCGCGAGCCGCGGCATCCAGGTCCGCGACGAGAACGGCTGGTACGCCTCGTCGAACACCACCAGGCCGTCCTGCGCACCGATCGCGTCGACGAGCTTCTGCACGATGCGCTCGTCGAACAGGTTGCCGGTCGGGTTGTTCGGGTAGGCGATGTAGGTCAGCGCCGGCCTGGCAGACTCGATCGCGGCCAGCATGGCCGCCTCGTCGAGCTCGAAGGCCGGGGTCAGCGGCACGCCGACGAATTTCAAGCCGCGCAGCCGCGCCGACATCTCGTACATCACGAAGCCCGGCAGCGGCGCCAGCACGGTCGCACCGGGCACATCGCACGCGACCGAGAGGATGTCGATCAGTTCGTCGGACCCGTTGCCGACGATCACCCTGCATCCCGCGGGCACCTCGAAATGGCGCGCCAGCGCGTCGGCCACTTCGCCCTTGTTGACCGGGTAGCGGTTGATCGCCACCTCGGCCAGACGTTCACCGAGGGCCTGCTTCAGGGCCGGCGGCAGGCGAAACGGATTCTCCATCGCGTCGAGCTTGACCATGCCCGCGCTCGGCTGGATCGCGTAGCCCGCGCTCGAGGTCACGTCCTGCCGGATCGTGCGCGAAATCCGCTGCGGCAATCGGGTGCTCATTGCGCGTCCTTGATGGACAGCACCATCTCGTGCTCGCCCTCGTGGACCTTGCCCGTGTAGCGAAAGCCGAAGCGCTCGTAGAAAGCACCCACCGGGTTCTCGGGCACGTGCGACAGGCCAACGCTGGCCACGCCCATACGCCGCGCCTCGTCGATCAGCCATCGCACCGCCGCCTGGCCGTGTCCCTGGCGCTGGTGGCGCGCATCGATCATCAAGCGCCAGATATAGAGCTGATCAGCGCGCTCCGCAGGATCGGGGTCGCGGCGCGCGTCCCACAGCAGCAGGAACCCGACCGGTTGGCCGCCGGCGTACAAGCCCAGCGGGCGGCCGGGCGGGCGGACCGAAGCCTGCGCAAGCGACTTGGCCACCGAGGCAACGAACTTCTCCTGCTCCTCGGTCGTCCTGAGCTTGATCAGGTCGTCGACATTGGCGTCGGTGACTGGGCGCACTTCGAGGTCGGCGGAGCAAGCCGGGGCGGCATCCACGACACCCAGCCGCATCTCGGCTGCGCGCGCATGCGCCTGCAAGCCTTCGCCGTGCGCCAGCACCGAAGCGATCTCGCCCAGCTTCTGCGCGCCTTGGGCGCTCACCTCGATCAGGCTCGATCGCTTGACGAAGTCGTAGACACCCAGCGGCGACGAGAACCTTGCGGTGCCCGCCGTGGGCAGGACATGGTTGGGGCCGGCGCAGTAGTCGCCCAGACTTTCGCTCGTGAAGCGGCCGAGGAAGATCGCGCCCGCGTGCCGCAGCAGCGGCTCCCAGCGCTGTGGATTCGCGCTCGAGACCTCGAGGTGCTCGGGCGCAATGCGGTTGCTGATCGCGCATGCCTCTTCCATCGAGCGCGTGTGGATCAGCGCACCACGGCCGGAAAGCGAGGCACGAATGATCTTCTCACGCGGCAGCGCCGGCAACAGGCGCTCGATCGCGTCGGCCACCGCATCGAGGTATCGGTCGTCTGGGCACAGCATGATGCTCTGCGCGAGTTCGTCGTGCTCGGCCTGGCTGAACAAGTCCATCGCCAGCCAGTCCGGCGGCGCCGTGCCGTCGGCCAGCACCAGGATCTCGCTCGGGCCGGCGATCATGTCGATGCCGACGTGGCCGAACACCTGCTTCTTGGCGCTGGCAACATAGGCATTGCCCGGGCCGGTGATCTTGTCCACCCGCGGGATCGTCGCGGTGCCGTACGCCAGCGCGGCCACCGCCTGCGCGCCGCCGATCGCAAAGACGCGGTGCACGCCTGCGATACGTGCGGCCGCGAGCACGAGAGCGTTCCTTTCCCCTCTGGGAGTGGGCACGACCATGATGACTTCGCCCACACCCGCCACGCGCGCCGGCACGACGTTCATCAGCACCGACGACGGATATGCCGCCTTGCCGCCGGGCACGTAGACGCCGACGCGGTCGAGCGGCGTGACCTTCTGGCCAAGCAGGGTGCCGTCGGCATCGCGGTAGGCGAAGCCGCGGCACGCAGCATCGTATTGACGCTCGTGGTACGTCCGCACGCGCTCTGCCGCGGCCTCGAGCGCGCGGCGTTGTTCGGTCGTGATCGCCTTCAACGCGGCAGCCAGTTCGCTCGCGGGCAGTTCGAGCGCGGCGCCGCTCGCGGCCTGCAGGCCGTCGAAGCGCGCCGTGGCCTCGAGCACAGCCGCGTCGCCGCGTGTTCGAACGTCGGCGATGATCGACGCCACCGTGGCGTCGATCGAGGCATCGGTCTCGGCCGACCACTGCAGCATGCCGAACTGTGCTTCGAAGTCGGGCTGCGCTGTCGACAAGCGCCGGACGATCATCCCTGCCCCGCCTTCTCGACCGCTTGCTCGAGGGCCTCGATCAGCGGCCGGATCGCCTGACGCTTCACTTTCAGCGCCGCCTGGTTCACGACGAGCCGCGACGAGATGTCGGCGATCTTCTCGACCTCCACCAGCCCGTTGGCGACGAGCGTCCCGCCGGAGGACACAAGGTCGACGATCGCATCGGCCAGGCCCGTCAATGGCGCCAGTTCCATTGACCCATACAGCTTGATCAGGTCCACATGCACGCCCTTGTCGGCGAAGAACTGGCGTGCGGTGGCGGTGTACTTGGTCGCCACCCGGATGCGCGAGCCCTGCTTGACTGCGCTGGCGTAGTCGAAATCAGCGCGCACCGCCACGCTCATGCGGCAGCGCGCGATCTTCAGGTCGACCGGCCGGTACAGGCCGTCGCCCTCGGTCTCCATCAACACATCGGCCCCGGCCACGCCGAGGTCGGCACCACCGTACTGGACGTAGGTCGGCACGTCGCTCGCACGCACCAGAACCACCCGCAGATCGGCCCGGCTGGTGGCCAGGATCAGCTTGCGCGAGGCCTCCGGGTCGTCGGCCACGGTGATACCCGCGCGAGCGAGCAACGGCAGGGTCTCGTCGAAGATGCGGCCTTTGGACAACGCAAGCGTCAGCATCACGACACCCGTTCGATCTCGGCGCCGAGCGACCGCAGCTTGACCTCCATCCGGTCGTAGCCCCGGTCGAGGTGGTAGATGCGGTCGACCCGCGTCTGGCCCTCGGCGACCAGGCCCGCGATCACCAGGCTGGCCGACGCGCGCAGGTCGGTGGCCATCACCGTCGCGCCGGACAGCTGGGGCACGCCGTGCACCAGGGCCGTGTGCCCGTCGACTTCGATCTTCGCGCCCAGGCGCACGAGTTCATTCACGTGCATGTAGCGGTTCTCGAAGATCGTCTCGGTGATGCGCGCGCTGCCCTCGGCGACGCAGTTCACGGCCATCAGCTGCGCCTGCATGTCGGTGGGGAAAGCCGGGTACTCGCTGGTGCGAAAGCCCACGGACTTCGGCCGGCCGTCCATGCGGATGCGCATCCAGTCCGGGCCCTTGTCGATGCGCGCGCCGGCCTCGACCAGCTTGTCCACGACCGCGTCGAGGTGCTCGGCGCGGGTCCCGCGCAGCGTCACGTCGCCGCCGGCCGCCGCGACGGCGCACAGGAAGGTGCCGGTTTCGATGCGGTCGGGGATGATGCGGTACGGCTGTTTGGGGGCCTGCAGCGCGGCGACGCCCTGGACTCGGATGTGGCTGGTGCCGTGGCCCTCGATGCGTGCACCCATCGCGATCAGCAGCTCGGCCAGGTCGGTGACCTCGGGTTCCTGCGCCGCGTTCTCGAGCAGCGTCTCGCCCTCGGCCAGCGCCGCCGCCATCAACAGGTTCTCGGTACCGGTCACCGTCACCATGTCGGTCGTGATGCGCGCGCCCTTCAGGCGCCGGGCCGTCGCGACGATGTAGCCATGCTCGACGACGATGTCCGCACCCATCGACTGCAACCCCTTGATGTGCTGGTCCACCGGCCGCGACCCGATCGCGCAGCCGCCGGGCAGCGACACCTTGGCCTGACCGAGCCGCGCCAACAGCGGCCCCAGCACGAGGATCGACGCGCGCATCGTCTTGACGAGCTCGTAGGGCGCCTCGGGTGCGCCGATGCGCGTCGCATCGAGCGTCACCTCGGAAGGGTCCACGTCGGCGCGCTCGACCGCCACGCCCATGTGACGCAGCAGCTTGGCCATCGTCGCCACATCCTGAAGCCTGGGCACGTTGGCCAGCCGCACCGGCGCCGCCACGAGCAGGGCAGCGCACAACTCGGGCAGCGCCGCGTTCTTCGCGCCGGCGATCGCGACCTCGCCCTGCAGTCGGCGGCCGCCGCGGATGAGGAGCTTGTCCATGATCGTGTTGCTTCCGATGGCTTCGAAAGCGACGCGCGCGATGAAGGAGGTGGTGTGGCCCGAGCAGGCGCCGCCCCCTGCAGCGACGCCGCCGCAGGTGGGTCTAGTGGGGGTGGCCCTGGGTGGCCAGCGAGGCCTGCCACTCGGCCGGGGTCAGCGTCTTCATCGACAGCGCGTGGATCTGTTCGCGCATTCTATCGCCGAGCGCCGCATAGACGCGCTGGTGGCGCCGCACCCGGGAACAGCCCTCGAATTCGGCGGCCACGATCGTGGCGAAGAAGTGACGGCCGTCGCCCTCGACCTCCAGGTGCGTGCACTGGAGGCCGGCGGCGATGAAATTTCGCACGTCGTCGGGGGTCGGTTCGGCCATCGGACCGCGATTCTAGGGCGCCGCGCGTACAGTCCCTGGCGCGCCGCCATGGGCGCCATGGGAGACCCCGATGAGCATGACCCAGATCGTGACCCTCGTCGTCCTGGCCGTCGTCGGCCTGTGGATGCTGGCGGCCTACAACCGCCTGGTGAAGGCGCGCAACGAGATCGGCAACGCGTTCGCCCAGATCGACGTGCAACTCAAGCGCCGCTACGACCTGATCCCGAACCTGGTGGACGTGGCGCGCAAGTACGTGCAGCACGAGCGCGACACGCTCGAGGCAGTGATCGCCGCGCGCAACGGCGCCAAGAGCGCGAGCGAGTCGGCGGCGGCCAAGCCGGCCGACGCGGCGCGCATCGGCGCGTTGGCCGGGGCCGAGGGTACGCTGGCCGGGTTGATGAACAAGCTGGCCGTCGTGGTCGAGGCCTACCCGGCGCTGAAGGCCGACGGTACGCTGCGCGACCTGTCGGAGGAACTGAACCACACCGAGAACCGCATCGCCTTCGCCCGCCAGGCGTTCAACGACGTGGTTCTCGACTACAACAACGCCGCCCAGCAGGTGCCGACCAACATCGTTGCCAGCCTGTTCGGTTTCAAGGACGCGGCGATGCTGCAGGCCACCGCTTCCGAAGCCGAGCGCCAGGCACCCCGCGTGAGCCTCTAGCCGCAGCCCGGGCTGCGACGAATGCGTTTTCGCCGCCACCAGGAGGTCGCGCAGGAGCAGACCCGCACGCTGCTCGCGCTGTTCGTGCTCGTCGTGGTCGGTCTGGTGATCGCGATCAACCTCGTCCTCGCAGCGATCTACTGGATCAGCTTCCCGTATGCACACGCGCTGCCGCGGCTGTTCATCGAGACCAACACTGCACTGGTGCTGCTGTTCGTGCTCGGGGGCTGCTGGGTCGAGTCGCTGCGTGCGTCCAAGGGCGGCCCGCACGTGGCCTCGCTCGCTGGAGCGCGGCCCGTGCAGACCGGCGGCCACGACGAGGCATCACGGCGCGAGAAGCGCTTCGTCAACGTGGTGCAGGAGATGGCGCTGGCCAGCGGCCTGCGCCCGCCGCCGCAGGCCTGGGTGCTGCCGCGGGACGATGCGATCAACGCGTTGGCCGCGGGTTGGGGACCGGACGACTCGGTGGTGGCCGTCACGCGCGGGGCGCTCGAACGGCTGACGCGGGCCGAACTGCAGGGCGTGGTGGCGCACGAGTTCAGCCACATCGCCTATGGCGACACGCGGCTGAACATGCGCCTGGTCGGCATGGTGTGGGGACTACAGATGATCTGGGGCCTGGGCCAGTCGCTCTGGTCGGCCGACGAGCGAGGGCGCCGCCACGCCGGTGCGCTGTTCGGGCTCGGCCTGATCGCTGTGGGCTCGTTCGGCTGGCTGGCGGGCCGCCTCCTGCAGGCGGCGGTGAGCCGACAGCGCGAGTTCCTTGCCGATGCATCGGCGGTGCAGTTCACGCGCGAGGTCGATGGCCTCGGCGGGGCATTGCGCAAGATCGGCGACCAGCAGGCGCGGCGCGTGCCCGGTCTGGCCAGCACGCATGCCGCCGCGCTGGCGCACCTGCTGCTGTCGCACGGGACCAACACCCGCCGCGGTGGCTGGCGGCGATGGCTGGCGACACACCCGACGCTCGCCGAGCGGTTGGCGCGCCTGTACGGGCACGAACTCGCGCAGGACGAACAGATCCTGACTGCAGATCCCCTGCCGATTGCGGAACTCGACGAGCCGCCGGCCGAAACCCTCTCGCGCATGGCGCCGAACGGCGCTGCGGGCTCAGGCAGTGGCATGGCCACTGCTGGGGCGCTGCGATTCGAGACGATCGCGCCGGCACGCGGCAGCCCCGAAGCGCACCGCCACGACGCCACGCAACTGCCGTCGAGCTTCGATGCCGCCGAGCGGGAGCGCGAGGCGCTGGCGCGCATCGCGCTGTGGCACGGACCCGGCGAGTGGCAGTCGGCAATGCTGGCGCTGGCCATCGGCGGGCACGCTGCGGGCGCAGCCGCTCACTGGCGCGCCTATGTGCAGTCGACGCAGGACTTCACGGTGGCTGCCACCGTGCGCGCCGAGGTCGAGGCGCTGTCGGCGCGCGGCCGGCGACAAGTCTTCGAATCGCTGTTGCAGCGCGCGCAGAGTGCGACGCCCGCGCTGCGCCGGCGACTGTGGCGCGAATGGTCGCCCCGCTGGCGCGTCCTGCACGAGACCGCCGCAGGGCAGCACGGCCCGTGGACCTGGCGCGCCTTCGTCATCCACCATGCCCTGAGGCCATCGCCCGGCCGCCCGCCCGCGCGCGGCAACCTCGCGAGCGAGACCGCAGCGGTTCAGGCGGCCACACGAGCGATGGCCGACGCAATGGCGCTCGACGGTGATGCGCGCCGCGCCTGGCTCGATGCGGCATGGCGCGGCCTGATCGAAATGGGCATGCCCGCGCCGCGCGGCCCTGCGGCCGGCCTCGCGCCGGCCACACCGCAGCGCGAATCGATGCTCGCACTGCGCGTGCGCCGCCTGTCGCCGATGCAAAGGCCCCTGCTGCTTCGCGCGTGGCTGATGGCCACCCCGCATGGCCGGCTGCTGGGCGATGCGACCGACCCGCAGGCCGCCGACGCGCTGCACCTGGCCTGCGTTGCGCTCGACGTGCCGGTGCCCGCGCCGCTGAACTGAGATCAGGCCAGGTCGGCCTGGCGCTCGATCACGCGCGAGACGATGCCGTACTCGATGGCCTCGTCCGGGCTCATCCAGTGGTCGCGCTCGATGTCGACCAGCACCTTCTCGAGCTTCTGCCCGGTCTCGCGCGCGATCAGCCTGGCCATGCGCTCGCGCGTCTTGATGATCTCGCGCGCCTGGATCGCGATGTCGCTCGCGCGACCGCCGGCGCCGCCGGAGGGCTGGTGGATCATGAAACGCGTGTTCGGCAGGCACACGCGGCGCGCCTTGTCCGCGGCCAGGAAGATGTGCGTGCCTGCACTCGCGACCCAGCCGCTGCCGATCGTGGTGACCGGCGCGCGTACGAAGCGGATCATGTCGTGAATCGCGTCGCCCGACTCGACGTGGCCGCCCGGCGATGAAACCAGGACATGGATCGGCGCGTCGGATTTTTGCGCCAGCAGGATCAAGCGCTCGCACACACGGCGCGCCATCACGTCGTCGACCTCGCCGAAGACCAGCACGAAGCGCGCGTCGAGTGCGAGCTGCTCGGCGAGGCTGCCCGCTCGCTCGTCGGGCTTCGTGTCCTTGGATTCGTCGGCGTTGCGTATGAGGTCAGTCATTTCGGTTCCTGGTATTCGGGCGACCGCCGCGGAACCGGCTTTGCCGGGCCGCTGGCGGTGCCCCCTCGAGGGGGAGGCGGCGAAGCCGCTTCCGGGGTGGGTCACGTCCTGATTTTGTACCCGGTGGCGAGCAGCCGCAGCGCGACCGCGGAAACCAACCCGAAGCTCGCGCCCACCACCGCGAGCGACAACCAGGGCGACACGTCACTCGCGCCGAAGAAACCGCGGCGAAAGCCATCGATCATGTAGAAGAACGGGTTCGCGTGCGACAGCGCCTGCCAGAAGATCGGCAGCGAGTGCACCGAATAGAACACGCCGGACAGGAAGGTCATCGGCATGATCAGGAAGTTCTGGAAGGCGGCGGTCTGGTCGAACTTCTCGGCCCACAGCCCGGCGATCAGGCCCAGCGTGCCGAGCATGCCGGCGCCGAGCACGGCGAAGATGATGATCCACCACGGCTCGACGAAATGCGCCGGCGCGAACCACACCGTGACCGCGAACACACCCGCACCCACGACGAGACCGCGGACCACGCTGGCGCCGACGTAGGCGGCAAACCAGGCCCAGTGCGACAGCGGCGTGACCAGCAGGAATACCAGGTTGCCGGTGACCTTGCTCTGGATCAGCGAGCTGCTGCTGTTGGCATAGGCGTTCTGCAGCACGCTCATCATCACCAGACCCGGCACGAGGAAGCTCGTGTAGCCGACGCCAGGGAACACTTGGACGCGGTCTTCGAGCACATGGCCGAAGATCAGCAGGTAGAGCACGGCGGTGAGCACCGGCGCTGCGACGGTCTGCACGCTGACCTTCCAGAAGCGCAGGATCTCCTTGTAGAACAGAGTGCGTGCGCCCGCCAGGTTCATGGCACTTCCGCTGCGACGCCGTGCATGATCTGGAGGAATACGTCTTCGAGGTCGGCACGGCCGATCTCCAGGTCTTCGATGCGCACGCCAGCCGCGCGCAATTGGCCGAGGATGGCTTCGACCTCGGCGGCGTCGTGCGCCGTGACCTGCGCGACGCGCCCGGTCACCCGGGCCTGCGCGGCCAGGGCCGGCAGGGCATCGTCGGTCTTGAAGCGCAGCATGGTGCTGGCCGTGCCGGCCAGCAGGTTGGCGGTTCGGTCCAGTGCCACGACCCGGCCCTGCTTGAGCATCGCGATGCGGCCGCACAGCGCCTCGGCTTCTTCGAGGTAGTGCGTGGTCAGCAGCACCGTGTTGCCCTGCTTGTTCAGGCCGGCGATGAACCCCCACAGCGTCTGGCGCAGCTCCACGTCCACGCCCGCGGTGGGCTCGTCGAGCACGATCACCGGCGGCTTGTGCACCAGCGCCTGCGCCACCAGCACGCGCCGTTTCATGCCACCCGAGAGTTGCCGCATGTTGACGTCCGCCTTGTCGGCCAGGCCCAGGCCGGCCAGCAGCTCGTCGATCCAGGCGTCGTTGCGGCGAATGCCGAAGTAGCCGCTCTGGATGCGCAGGCACTCGCGCACATTGAAGAACGGATCGAACACCAGCTCTTGCGGCACGATGCCCAGTGCACGCCTTGCGGCCGCGTAGTCGGCCACCACGTCGTGGCCCATCACCGTGACGCGGCCGCGGGTCGCTCGCGCCAGGCCTGCCAGCACCGAGATCAGGGTCGTCTTGCCTGCGCCATTGGGGCCGAGCAGGCCGAAGAACTCGCCCTCCTCGATCGCGAAGGACACGCCGTCGAGCGCACGCACATCGCCGCGCGCGCCCGGATAGATCTTGGCAACCTCATCGAACACGACAGCGGGCATCGGCAGGGATTGTAGGGACGCTGCACCCGCCGCCCGGTGCAGCGCTCGCCTACGATCGCGCGCATGAACGAAGCCCCACGATCGCCGTCCCTCTGGCGCACCCTGGTTCTCACCACGCTGGCGATGCTCGCGTTCGCGGCCAACTCGCTGCTGTGCCGGATGGCGCTGCAGCACATGCTGATCGACCCGGCGAGCTTCGGCAGCGTGCGCCTGGCATCGGGCGCCGTCGTGCTGGCCCTGATCGTGCGCGCCCGCGCCCGCGCCCCGGCCACAGCGCGCGTCGACTGGCTGGCGGCGTCGACGCTCTTCGCCTACGTGGTGTGCTTCTCGTTCGCCTACGTGACCCTGGCCGCCGGGACCGGTGCGCTCGTGCTGTTCGGCGCGGTCCAGTTGACGATGTTCGCGGCGGGACTGCGTCACGGCGAACGCTTTGCACCGATGGCCTGGGCCGGGTTCCTGCTCGCGCTGACGGGACTCGTCTACCTCGTGTCCCCAGGGATCACCGCGCCGGCGCCGCTGGGCGCCGCGCTGATGGCGGCGGCCGGCATCGCGTGGGGCGTGTACTCGCTTCGCGGGCGCGGCGCCGGCGAGCCCGTGGCCGCCACGGCGGGCAACTTCGCGCGTGCGACCCCGCTCGCGCTGGCGGTCAGTGCCGGCAGCCTTGCCTTCGCCGGACCAGCGCACGCCAGCGCCAGCGGCATCGCGCTGGCGGTGGCTTCAGGGGCCTTGACCTCCGGGCTCGGGTACGTCGTCTGGTACGCCGCGCTGCCGGGTTTGTCGGCGCTGCGGGCCGCCACGGTGCAACTGTCCGTGCCGCCGCTGGCGGCGGCCGGCGGGGTGCTGCTGCTGGCCGAGGTCCCGACGTGGCGCCTCGGCCTGTCATCGCTGGCCATTCTCGGCGGCATCGCGCTGGTGCTCGTTGCGCGCTCGCTCGCTGTGCAGCCCCGCGTCCGCCCGTGAGCGTCCGGCACCTCGACCGGTGCGAGTGCATGGTGCAAGATCGCGCCCCAGTTCCCGATCCGATCCATGTCCGCGTCGCCTCCCAAGAAACCCCGCCGCACGGCCGAGCGCATCCTCGACGTGAGCCTGGACCTGTTCAACCGCTTCGGCGAGCCCAACGTCAGCACGACGGTGATCTCGGCCGAACTGAAGATCAGTCCCGGCAACCTCTACTACCACTACCCGGCCAAGGACGAGCTGATCAACGCCCTGTACGGCCGCTACGACAGGGCGCTGGCCGAACTGCTCGGCGCGGCCGACAACGTGCGCAACGTCGAGGACGCGTGGCTGTTCTTCCACATGCTGTTCGAGACGATCTGGGCCTACCGCTTCCTGTACCGCGACCTCAACGACCTGCTGTCGAAGAACCGCAAGCTCGAAACCCAGTTCCAGCAGGTGCTCAAGGCCAAGGGTCGCGCGGTGCAGTCGGTGCTGGGTGGCCTGGCTCGCGGCAACGCGGTGAAGATCGACGCCCGCGAGGCCGAGCCGGTGGCCACGGCCATGGTCGTGGTGCTGACCTACTGGCTGAGCTACGAGTACGTGCGCGACCCGCGCAAGGCGCTCGAGCCCGAGACCGCCGGCCCTGCCCTGGCGCGCGGCGCCTACCATGTCCTCAGCCTGCTGATGCCCTACATCGACCCGAAGGCGCGCCTGCACCTTCATTCGCTGGTGGCGCCCTACCGCCACTGACACGACACTGACGGAGCACAAGACGGAGACAAGCGATGGCCAAGTGGACCGCCTTCCCCTACGCCCTGTTCGACCTCGATGCCGCGGCAGTGAAGAAGCATTGGGCGCGCCTGCATGCGGGCGATGCCGAGCCGCTGCCCAAGGACGCGAAGGTGCTCGAGGCGTGGGCGCTGTTCCACCGCGGCGAATTCCAGAAGGCGCACGATGCGGGCCTGAAGGCCGGCGGCGCCGGCATCACGGTGGCCAACAAGGCGCAGGCAATCTACGCGAACTACCTCGAGAAGAGCGAAAAGACCAAGCTCGCGATGTTCCAGGAGGTGGCGGCGCGCGCCGAGGCACAGCAGCTCGGAGAACCGAAGAACCCGAATGCGTACTACTGGCAGGCCTACGCGCTGGGCCGCTACAGCCAGGGCATCAGCGTGGCCAAGGCGCTCGCGCAGGGCTTGGGCGCCAAGGTGAAGGGCGCGCTGGAGACCACGATCAAGCTCGCCCCCAAGCACGCCGACGCGCATATCGGGCTGGGCACCTTCCATGCCGAGGTGATCGACAAGGTGGGCTCGCTGCTCGGAAGGACACAGGGGGCCGACAAGGCAACGGGTCTGAAAATGTTCCAGCAGGCGCTCAAGCTGAACCCGGGCAGCGCCATCGCAATGGTGGAGTACGCGAACGGCCTGGTGATGCTCGACGGCGACAAGAAGATGAACGAGGCCGAGAAGCTGTACGCCGACGCGGCGGCCTGTGAACCCGCCGATGCGCTGGAAATGCTCGATGTCGAGATGGCCAAGTCCGAACTCGAGGATTGACCCCCTCGGCCGAATCCGGTGAATTTCTCCGACAGCGACTGGACGGTTGCGGCCGCCGCGAACACCGAGCGAAGGGACCGCCGTGTTGCGCTGGCCCTGACCGCTGGCGTGGCGATCGGCGCGCTGGCCGCCTCGCTGCTGTGGTGGCTGGCGATCACGGCTCGCGCGCCGCGGCCGCTGCCGGCACCCTTGGCCACGACGATGCCGGCACCCGAACCTGCTCCTGCCGCGGCGACCACGCCGGCCGTGCCGGCAAGCGAGGAGTCCTCGCCCGCAACCCAGCCCGCTGCGGCTTCGGCGCCGGTCCCGACGGTGGCGGGCGCCGAGTCGGCAACGTCGGCCGCAGCGTTGCAGGCCTCGCTGGCCGAGGAGGCCGCGCGCCGCAAGGAGCGTGCGTGGCAGAAGTTCTACCAGCGGCCGACCATCTGCACCGAGGACCGTCGCGGCGAGTTTCTCATCGAGTGCGCGAACCACTCGATACGCGCGCGCCGCGAGTTCGAGGAACGCTACGCCAACGGCCGGTTGTAGTCAGGGTCCGATCGCGGGCCACGGCGCCATCAGCGTCAGCCACAGCATCTTTTCGAACTCTGGCGCGAAACGCTCGACGATCGCCTCCGGGTCGGGGCACATGCGCGCGTCGGTGATGAGGCCGAACTGCACGCCGCCCGCGTACGACAGGATCGACACGCCCATGCCGATGTCGCCCGACTGCGGCACCCAGAACATCACCTGAGTGACGGTGCGGCCGCAGAAGCGCAGCGGCTCCTTCGGGCCCGGCACGTTGGTCATCACCGCAGTGGCCTTCTTGGCGAACAGGTCGGTGATCGCATGCTGCACCGGCTTGACCATCAGGCCCGACAGCGCCAGCACCGCGAACGCGAGCAGCGGCTGGTAGCTGCCCTTCAACTCGTTCATGCGCGTGTGCACCGCGTACAGGCGCTCGACCGGATTCGCGATCCCGATCGGCAGCACCAGCGGCACCAGGCCGAAGCGGTTGCCGAGCTTGTAGGCCTGATCGAGCGGGCGCAGGTTCACCGGGACCATTGCACGGATCTCCATGCCGGTGGGGTCGTCGCCCTTGCCGCGCAGGTACTCGCCGATCGCGCCGGCCACCGTCGCGAGCAGCACGTCGTTGATCGACACGCCGAAGGCCTTGCCGACCGCCTTGACGTCGTCGAGCGGCAGCGGCTCACCCCAGGCCACGCGCTTGCCTGGCGTGGCACGGCCCTTCAGGCGCGTGGGCGAATCGTCGGGCATCAGCGCGAGCGCGGCCACGTCGTGCGCCACCTGGTAGCCCACGCGCGCAGCCTCGATCGACCCGGCCATCGGTCCGCCGGGCATCGACATCAGCTCCATGCCCTTGCCCAGGCCCTGGCTGGTCAGGCCGATGGCCTTGATCGACAGATCGGTGAAGGGCTCGAGCACGGCGCGCGCCAGCCAGTCGGCAGGATCATCGGAGTGGTGCGTGTGGGCGGCCTCGCGGCGCTTGCGCTGCGGCGGCGGTTTGCCGCCATCGGCGATCGACAGCATCACCGAGATCAATGCGATGCCGTCGCCGATGCAATGGTGGATGCGCGAGACGAGCGCGCTGCGCTGGCCGTCGAGCGACTCCACGATGCGGAACTCCCACAGCGGCCGGTCGGCCGGCAGCGGCGTGGCGGCGAGTTCGGCGACGCGGCGCTTGAGGGCCGCGAGGGGCGCCTCGCCCGCGCGCGGCTCCAGCGTGTCGTCGATCACGTGGCGGGTGATGTCGAAATCCTGGTCCTCGACCCAGTTCGCGCCCATCGCGTCCTCGACCACCTTGTGCTTGAAACGCGGGTACGCCAGCAGTGCCGGGCCAATTCTTTCGCGCAACTCGGCCAGCGAGAGCCGCGGCTCGAGCAGCCAGACACCGACGATCATCATCAGGTTCGCGTCGGTGTCCATGCGCAGCCACGCGGTGTCCACGCGCGACATGCGCTCGACATGGCCCTCGGGGCGTGCCGCGGCGTGCGCGGCGGCGGACTCGGCGGACATCGGGAATCTCCTCGGCAGCGGCGCAGGTTGCGCCCTGGCTAAGATGCCGACTCTACCCTCGACCCCACCCCATCGCCCAAGAGGAGCCTGCCCCATGGCCAGCCTGAAAGCCGCATTCGACAAAGCCGTTGCCGACAGCAAGAACCTGCCCGAGAAGCCCGACAACGCGACGCTGCTGCAGATCTACTCGCTGTACAAGCAGGCCACGGTGGGCGATGTCGAAGGCAAGCGCCCCGGATTCACCGACATGGTGGGCCGCGCCAAGTGGGACGCCTGGAACTCGATCAAGGGCAAGGACACGGACGAGGCGATGAAGGAATACGTGGCGCTGATCGAGTCGCTCAAGTAAGGCGGCGTCGCGCCACATCACGGCAGCCGGACGACTGCCGGAGCGTCCATCACCTTCGGGGCGCGCGCACCGTCGCCGCCGATCGCTTTGGTGGCCTCGGTCATGGGGCGGGTATCGACGCGCGCCGCACAGGGTCAGCGCGGCGCCATGAGGAAGGCCAGCGTCGGCTCGAGGCGCGCCGCCCAGTCGCGCTCGTTGTGTCCCGTGCTCTCGATGACCCGCGTCGCCGCGTCGGTGGCGCTGAAGCCGCGGTCGTGCAGCAGGGTGGCGACGCGGTCGAGCGCCGGTGCGTAGAGCGAATCGAGCGCGTCGGTGCCGCGATCGATGTACAGGCGGTGGCGCCCCGCGGCGGGCAGATGGCGCGCCATGTAGGCCACCGCGGCATCGCCCAGCGACGCCTGCCGCACCTTGTCGAGACCCCACCCGGTCGGGATCCCGACCCAGTGCGTCGACAGGCCCGCGGCGGCCCCGAAAACCTGCGGGTACTCGCACAAGGCATACAGCGAAATCATGCCACCCATGCTCGAGCCCACCACGAACGTGGCCTCGGGTTCGCTGCGCGTGGCGTAGCGTCGGTCGATCATCGGCTTGAGTTCCTCGACCAGGAAACGCAGGTAGGCGTCGGCCTTCGACCGGCCGTTCGACGCCTTGTCGACGTATTCCCGGCGCGCGGACTCGCTTGCGTACGAGAGCATCTTCTGCGGGTAGTACTCGGCGTAGCGCTCCGGCCCGTTGTTCCACACGCCGACAATGATCGCGGGCGCGATCCGCCCGCTCTTGACGAGGCGGGCCACCGCGACATCCGCGTTCCAGGCCTGGCCGTTCCAGGTCGTGCGGGCGTCGAACAGCATCTGGCCGTCCTGCATGTAGATCACTGCGTGGCGACGCGAGGGGTCATAGTTGTCGGGCAGCCAGACATCGACATGGCGGGGCGCCACATGGCGCGAGGCCACGTCAGTCAGGCGCTCGACCCGGCCGCTGGCGGGCTGGGGCAAGGGTTGGGCGTTCACGGCAACGGCGGCGGCGACAAGCAGCAAGGTCAGCAGGCGGCGGATCATCGGGGGCTCCTGGCGCGTACGAGGCGGACCGCGCCGACGTGACCCCGCGCGGGCACGGGCGCTCGGCCCCGACGCCTACTTGCGCGTTGACTTCCTGGCGACGGCCCTCTTGTCGGCCGCAGCGCTCTTGGCCAGCAAGGTGTCGAGGTTCTTCTGGATCTCGCCCTCGATCGTCTTGGCGAACGCGCCGAGCAGGAAACCGAGCTTGGCGTTCAGGTCGAAGTGGTCGGCCGCCACGATCAGCGTGCCGTGGACGCCAGTGCGTGTGAACTCCACGGTATCGCTGTAGTCGCCCTCGATCACGGTGCAGGCCATGTCGAACTTCTTCTCGACCTCCTCGGCCCATTGCCAGGCGATCTTGCGCGCCTTCGGCAACCCGAGGCTGTGCTCGCGGCGGATCTTGATGTCGGGCATGCAGCGTCCTCTCGATCAAATGGCGCGCAGTGTGGCGTGGCGTTCGGCCTTGGGCAATGCGGCCAAACGCTTGACCTCGGCATAGAAGCGGGCGAAGTCGCGGCCCTCGCGTTGGTGCAGCCGCTCGAAGGCGGGCACGAATTCGTTGTAGGCCGCCAGGACGCCGAAGCTCGCGTTGTTGGCTCGCTCGAACCAGCCATCGTAGCCGGCAAAACCGCCCCACCGCTCGACCTTGACGCGTGCGTACTCGCCGCGCAGCTCGGCCATCAGCGCCGACTTGGCCTCGCGCTTGCCGGCATCGGACGCATCGCCCGCGTACAGCGCCTCGAGCCGGTCACGATAGCGACCGGTCAGGGCACGGAATTCCTCGCGTCGCATGTCGAGCGTGGCGTACTGGCGCTTCGCCTCGTCGCTGCCGTGAGCCGCGAGCCAGCACTGCACGCCGATGCGCTCGACCGCGGTGGCGAAGGATTCGTTGAACGTCGTGTCGCCCTCGGCGTAGACGACCTGGTGCGCGAGTTCGTGGAAGACCAGCCGTGCCAGTTCGCCCTCGGGCCAGCCGATGAAGGTGCTGAGCAACGGGTCGCCACCCAGCCAGTCCAGCTTGCCGAGCGTCGAGTACGCCGGCACACCGTACACGACTGTCTCGAGGCCGCGCGCGCGCAACATGGCGCCCTCGGCGTCGGCGGCGGCGCGGTCGTAGTAGCCGCGGTAGCCCACGCAACCCACGACCGGGAAACACCAGGTCTCGAGCTTGAGCGACAGCTCGGGCGCGGCCACCACATTCCACACGGCGGCGTTGCGCCCGAGGTCGGCATAGCGGCGATAGCTGCGGTTGTCGGGCAGGCCCAGCTCGGAGACCGCGAAGTCGCGGATGCGCTCGGCCAGCGCGAGCCTTTCGCGCAGGCTCTCGGGTGTGGCGGCGTCGGCGCGCAGCTCGCCGATCGGCCGTGCACGCTGCACGAGGTCGAGGTGACCGCTTACCGATTGCACGTAGTAGTCGATCGTCGAGCAACCCACGGTCAGACACGCCGCCCCGAGCAGGGCCGCGACGCCACCCAGCCCGATTGCGGCCACGAGCTGCCAGCGCCTCACGCGGCCGTGCGGTCCAGCGCCTCGACCTGCACGAGGCAGTCGTAGAAGGCGGGCGCGCGGCCAATGTCGGTGAGCCGCTGGTGCGTCAGCTCGTTGACGTTGGTGCCGTCGACGCCGAACTTGCGCCACCACACGCCCAGGCCATTGACGACGCCGGGCCGTGCGCGCGCCGTGACCTCGGCCCTGCAGCGGTACTCGCCGCGGTCGTTGAAGACACGCACGGTCGCGCCGTTGCGGATGCCGCGCGGCACCGCGTCGTCGGCATGCATCTCGACGATCGGCGCGCCCTCGATCGCGCGCAGGCTCTTGACGTTGACGAAGCTCGAGTTGAGGAAGTGGCGCGCCGGCGGCGAGATCATTGCCAGCGGGAAACGCGCCGCGAGTTCGGGCGTCGACTGCACGCTCTCGTAGTTGGGCACATGCTCGGGCACGCCCATGCCGGGTACGTCGACGCACGCCTTGCCGTTCGCGGTGGCAAAGCCACCGCTGGCGAATGGCGCCTCGGGCACCGGCAGCGGGGCCCAGCCGCGATCGCGCAGCGCCTCGTACGAAGTGCCCAGCGCCTCCCAGTCGAAAGCCTGCCGCGCGAGCGTCTCGTCGTCGTCGGCGAAGCAGGGCTCGGCAAAACCCATGCGCGCGGCCAGTTCACGGAAGATCTGCGTATTGGGCTTGGACTCGCCGAGCGGCGCGATCGCGGGCTCGTTGAACATCACGTCGGTATGGCCATAGGTGGTGTGCACGTCCAGGTGTTCGAGCTGCGTGGTGGCGGGCAGCACGATGTCGGCATGGTCGGCGGTGTCGGTGAGGAAATGTTCGAGCACCACGGTGAACAGGTCCTCGCGTGCAAACCCGGCGACGACCTTCCTGGACTCGGGTGCCACCGCGACCGGGTTGCTGTTGTAGACGATCAGCGCCTCGATCCTCGGACCGAAGTCTGGCGAGGCTTCGCGCAACAGGTCGTCGCCGATCGTGCTCATGTTGATCGTGCGCGGGCGCCGGCCCGCAAGCAGGTCGGCACGATTCAGTGCCGGATTCTTGAATGGCGCGAACCAGCCCGAGCTCGACAGCAGCAGGCCACCGGCCCGGTGGCGCCATGCGCCCGTCAGGCAGGGCAGCAGCGCGATCAGCCGCATCGCATTGCCACCGCCGCGCACGCGCTGCATGCCGTAGTTGACGCGGATCGCCGCCGGCTGCGTGGTGCCCCAGTCGCGCGCCAGGCCACGCACCTCGTCGGCAGTGATGCCGCACACTGCCGCGGCGCGCTCGG
>JAOUIM010000285.1 GCA_029884035.1 Aquincola sp.
TGGAAGGGATCGCCGCCGCGGCGCACCCATCCCGGCAACAGCGCCTGCGCGTCGCCGGCACTCGCGAGCCACTCCGCCACCAATGCACCGCGGCTCGGTGCGTCCGGGCGATGCCGCTTCGGATCGCGCACGTTGGTCAACAAGCCGATGCGGCCCTGTGTACCAAGGCCCAGCCAGGTGCCGCCGGCCGACAGGTCGCGGCCGGCGAGTACGTCGACTTGGCCCTTGGCGGGGCGCCACCAGTCCAGTCCCGCCGTCGGCCGGTCGTGGAACTCGTCGCGGTTGGCTGCCAGCACGACAGCGTGGCGCGGGTGCGCGTTCAGGGCCAAGCCGATCAGGCACATGGCTCGAAGGCCTCGATGTGACGCTCGCCCACGAGCCATGGTGCCAGCCGCGCGAGCGCCAGCGCCTCGACCTCGGCTAAGGCAGCCGGCGAGGGCAGGCCTTCGTAGATTTCCATCAGCGTGGCGTGGTCGGCCGATGCGTGATCGGCTCTCCGCAGCAGGCAGCAACGCAGACCGGGCCAGCGCGCTCGCAGTTCGTCGTGCAACGCTCGCACCGCCGCTTCAGCGCGCGCGCGGCCATCGTGCGGCACGCGGTAATAGACGAAGCGCTTCGGCCCCATGGCGAGGCTCGGGCCAGCGGCCCTTAGGCGTTCGCTTCCATGGGTACTTCGTAGGGCAGCGCCACCGGGTCGAGTGCGGGCCCGTCGGCGCTGCCCAAGCGCAATGGTTCTTGTCCGACAGCAGCGAGCTTGACCTCGGCCAGCACGAGCGTCGATCCTCGCCACGACGCGGCATTGACCACCATGCCCGCGGGTTGACCGGGGTCGGCGGCATCGAACAACTCCTGTCCCGGCCGTGCTGGCACGGGCAACGTGAACAGGAAGGCGCGCCGCTTGAGCGTGCCACGGTACTGGCTGCGCGCCACCACCTCCTGCCCGGGGTAGCAGCCCTTCTGGAAGTTCACGCCGCCGACGAGTTCGAGGTTCACCATCTGCGGCACGAACTGCTCGCTCGTCGCCGCAACGATGCGCGGTACGCCGCTTGCCGCTTCGAGCCACTGCCAGGATCCGGCTTCGAGTGGCGGGTAGGCCGGCGGCGCGTCGCCGGCGGGTTGCGCGAGCATTGCGCGCGCGACGCCGTCAACATCGGCCAGGCGAATCGTGTGGCGGCCTGCATCACTGCGGGATTCGCCGGGGCGGAGGCCGGTGGCGGCCGCAGGGGCGCCCGCGAGCCCGTAAAGCGCAAAGTCGCCGCTGGCGTCGCTCAACCTGCACTTGGCGCGCAGGACAAACATCGACAGGCGCTTGAGCGTGGCCGGCAACAGGTCGGCACTGCACGCCAGCAGCACTTCGTCGGGCGCGGGCCGCCAGACGACGAAGCTGGCGAGCAGGCGGCCCTTGGCCGAGCAGTACCCCGCAAGACGCGCAACACCCGTTTCCAGGTGTTCGATGTCGTTGGTCAGCTGACCATGGAGGAATGCGGCGGCGTCAGGGCCGGTGGCGCGGATGACGCCCCATTCATCGAGGCGTGAAACGCCCTGGGGTGGCGTTTCGGTGCGGGGCAGGGCATGCAATGCAAGTGTCATGGGCTCATTATCATGAGTCGCCATGAAACCCGGGGTTCGGTGTTGATGCGTGTTTTGCGCTGGACGTTCTTGGTGGCGGTGCTCACCGCGGGTGCCGTGGCCGCCTATGGTTGGTGGTGGTTGCGCCAGCCCCTGCCTCTGAGCCGGCCGACCGTGGAGGTGACGATCGAGTCGGGCACGCCGCCGCGCCGCATCGCGCAGCAATGGGTGGCCGCGGGTGTCGAGGCGCCGGCCGATGCACTGTACGCGTGGTTCCGCCTTTCGGGGCGAGCGCCGTTGATCCGCGCCGGCACGTACGAGATCGGACGTGGCACCACGCCGCGCCAGCTGCTCGAGATCCTGCTGCGTGGCGACGACGCGCTGTACACGGTGCGCATCATCGAAGGCTGGACGTTTGCGCAGGCGCGCGCGGCGCTCGCCGCCGCACCATCGCTGACGCACCACAGCAAGGATATGGACGAGGCGCAGCTGATGGCGGCCATCGGGGCCCCCGGGCAACGCGCCGAGGGCCGCTTTTTCCCGGATACCTACACGTACGGCCGCAAGGTGAGCGATCTCGTGGTGCTCAGGCAGGCCTACAACGCCATGCAGCGCCGGCTCGAGGCCGCGTGGGCCGAGCGCGCGCCCGGGCTGCCATTGGCGTCGACGGACGAGGCCCTGATCCTGGCGTCGATCGTCGAAAAAGAGACCGGCATCGAGGCCGACCGCGTCAAGGTGGCCAGCGTGTTCATCAATCGCCTGCGCCTGGGCATGGCCCTGCAGACAGACCCCACCGTGATCTACGGCCTCGGGCCCGCGTTCGATGGCAACCTGCGAAAACGCGACCTGCTTTCCGACGGCCCGTACAACACCTACCTGCGCAAAGGACTGCCGCCAACGCCGATTGCGCTTCCGAGCGCGGCATCGATCAAGGCCACGTTGCAGCCCGCACCTTCGAAATGGCTGTACTTCGTCGCGCGAGGCGACGGCTCGAGCGTCTTTTCGGAGAGGCTGGACGACCATAATCGTGCGGTGAACCAGTACCAGCGCGGCAGCCGTTGATGCGCGGCCGATTCATTACGTTCGAGGGAATCGACGGGGCGGGGAAGTCGTCGCACATCGAAGCCCTGGCCGGGTGGTTGCGACAGCACGGTCACCGTGTGCTACAGACGCGAGAGCCCGGTGGCACGCCCATGGCCGAGGTCGTGCGCGAGCTCGTGCTGCACAAGCCGATGGACGCGCTCACGGAATCACTGCTTGTGTTCGCCGCGCGCCGGGACCACCTCGAGTCCGTGATCGAGCCGGCGCTGGCGGCGGGCACGACGGTGCTGTGCGACCGCTTCACCGACGCAACCTTTGCCTACCAGGGCGGCGGGCGCGGTTTCGACCGGGCGGTGCTGGCGCAGCTCGAGGCTTGGGTGCAGAACGGCAGGCAGCCCGACCTGACGCTGTGGTTCGACGTCTCGCCCGAAGTGGCGGCGGCCCGGCGCGCAGTGGCGCGCGAGCCCGATCGTTTCGAGGCGGAGAAGGCGGCATTCTTCGATCGCGTGCGCGCAGGCTACGCCGCGCGCGCGGCGGGCGCGCCCGAGCGCATCGTGCGTATCGACGCCAGCGGATCGCTCGAGGACGTGTGGGCACGGGTTCTCGCGGTTGCGCAGGCCCGACACGCCGGCGGCGGACCATGAGCGCCGCGGATCTTGCCCCGTGGCTCGAGCGCACGAGGATTCGCGCTTCGTTGCAACCTGCCCATGCCCTGCTGCTGCATGCGGCAGGCGCGCTCGGTCAATTCGACTTGGCCCTTGCGCTGGCGCAGGGTTGGCTTTGCGAAAGCCCGGTGCATGGGCGAGCCTGCGGCGCGTGCGCGGCGTGCAGACTATTCGGCCAGCACAGCCATCCGGACCTCAAAGTGTTGCTGCCCGAGGCATTGCGCGAACCGCTCGGATGGGCCGTGCCGGCAACCGATGACGGCGACGAAGGCACGTCCAAGTCCAAGGCCAAGCCAAGCCGGGAGATCCGCATCGACGAGGTGCGTGCGGCCATCGAGTGGGGTCAGCGAACGATGTCGCGCGGTCGCGCGAAGGTGCTGCTGATCCATCCGGCCGAGGCCATGAACACGAGTGCGGCCAATGCCTTGCTCAAGACGTTGGAGGAGCCTCCAGGCGCCCTGCGACTTGTGCTCACCGCCCACGACCCCGATATGCTGCTGCCCACGGTGCGCAGCCGCTGCCAGCGAATCCACATCGCCATGCCGACGTCGTTGGAGGCCTTGGCATGGCTGAACGACCAAGGCGTGGATGAACCGCAGGTGCTGCTGTCTGCCTCAGGTGGCCTGCCCCAAGCCGCGTTCGCATTGCACGCCGAGGGCATCGATGCGGCGGCCTGGCGAAGCGTGCCTGCCGCAGCACGGCGCGGGGGGTCGACGACGCTGGTTGGCTGGCCGGTGCCGCGCCTCGTCGACGCACTGCACCGCCTGTGCCACGACCTCATGGCCACTATGGCCGGGGGGGCACCCACCTTCTTTGAGCCTGGCTTGCTCGCGCCCCTGGTCCAGCCTCGCGGGCCGACCATGGACGCGCTGGCCCAGCTCGATAGCGAGCTGCGCCGAGCCTCGCGACAGCAGGACCATCCTTGGCACGCGGGCCTTCGAGCCGAGGCGCTGCTGTCACGGGTGGCTGTGCTGTGGCAAACACCACGCGATGTGCCGGTCGGGCAGGGCAGGCCATTGGATACACTGCCCGGGCGATGAGCACCGCCGACACACGCACACCAAGCCCGTCTTCCGCTGGCGTGACCGGGGGGGCGCGGCCGAGCGTGATCCAGCTCGTTTTCCGAGAGAAGGGTGCGCTGTACGCCGCCTACATCCCGCTGTTTGCCGACGGTGGCCTTTTTGTGCCCACGACCCGCGACTACAGGCTGGGCGAGGACATCTACCTGCTGCTGTCGCTACCCGAAGATCCCCAGCGCTACCCGGTAGCTGGCAAGGTGGGTTGGATCACTCCCGCAAACGCATCGGGGGGACGCACCCAGGGTGTTGGTGTGCGCTTCCCGGCCGACGAGAAGACGCGCGTGCTCAAGCAGCGCATCGAGGAAATGCTGGGCACGACGATCCAGTCGGCCAAGCCGACGCAGACCATCTAGACTCGCCGCGTCGCTGCGCCGTTCGAGGGGCATCGGCGCGCCGGGATGTTCGTCGATTCGCACTGCCACCTCACCTTCGAAGGCCTCGCCAACCGCATCGAAGCGGTGCGTGTCGCCATGCGCGATGCACATGTCGATCGGGCGCTCGTCATCTGCACCACGCTCGAGGAATTCGATGCCGTGCATGCGCTGGCGCTGGCGCACGACAACTTCTGGTGCAGCGCCGGTGTGCATCCTGACAACGAGGGCGTGCGCGAGCCCCGTGTCGAGGATCTGCTTGCACTGGCGCAGCGTCCCCGTGTGGTGGCTATCGGTGAGACGGGCCTGGACTATTACCGGCTGGGGGGGCGCAGCGTCGCCGACATGGCCTGGCAGCGCGAGCGCTTCCGCATTCACGTCCGCGCAGCCCGTGCCTGCAGCAGGCCGCTGGTGGTGCATACGCGAAGCGCCAGTGCGGACACCCTCGACATCCTTCGCGAGGAGGGGGGTGCAGCCGTGGGCGGCGTCTTCCATTGCTTCACCGAGACCGCGGAGGTCGCTCGGGCCGCG
>JAOUIM010000286.1 GCA_029884035.1 Aquincola sp.
CAGGAAGCGGCTCGGCAGGCAGCCGCGCGTGCGCAGGAGGGCGCACAGGGTGGCAACGCCGCGGCTGCGCCTGCAGGATCGGCGCGAAGCGCGACACCGGGGGCGCCTGGATCGGAGCGCGCGGCGGGGGCTGCGGCCCCAACGGCATCGCCGCCGACAAGCCGCGCGTCTCCGGCCGCGCCGGTGGCGGTTGCGACACCGGTGGCGCCAGCTCCGCCGCCGGCGCAGCCGGCACGGCGACGCACGCTGATCGGCCGCACCGACGCCGACGTGGTCGCGATGATGTACGCGGAGCGCTGGCGCCAGCGCGTCGAGTTCAACGCGCCGCTCGACATCCTTAAGCAGGCGAAGACGGGACCTTATGAGAACCCGGTCGTCACCGTGTCGCTGCGCAGCGACGGCACCGTCGAAGCCGTGACGATCAACCGCTCGAGCGGCTCACCCGAGATCGACAACGCGGTGCGGCGCATCGTGATGATGCTCGCGCCGTACGCACCGTTCCCCAACGACCTGGCACTCGACTACGACGTCCTCGAGATCCGCCGCGTGTGGAGTTTCGAGACGGCGGTGCGCCTGTTCTCCGGCGGACGCTAGTCGCTCAGAAGGCGTACCACGGTCCGTTCTCGGCCAACCTCTGTTGCCAGATCGACGTGAACACCGTGCGGCCGTAGAAGAACGGCATCCCGATCGAAAACGTCTCGGCGCCTTGGCCCGCATCGCCGCCGAGGTTCGAGAACGCTGCGGCGCCGATCGTGAAGAGGGTGTCCGCATTGCCCACCGCCAGATCGAACGACCCTTGCATGCCGGCCATGTCGGTGAGGGTGCCGCTCTGGCGCCATGTCGACGTCGGGCAGTACCAGCCGCCGGCGCCGCCCGATGACACATTGCAGGTCTTCGAGATGCCAGGGTCGCTGAAGAACAGGGCGTTGGATCCGGTGTCGATGAAGCTTTGGGGATAAGCCCTCCCGGCCACGTCCAGGCCGACGTAGAGGTAGTTGGCGCTGAAAGGATCGGTTTGCACCTGGTACATGCGCGCCGACTGCGGCAACTGGTTGTTGCTCTGCGTGCCGATTCCGAACACGAGGCGCCCTCGCGCGACCTTGGCGCCGAGTTCCGGCAGCGGCGGCATCACGACCATCGTGCCGTTGTTGTTGACGGCAAAGGCTGTCACCGGGTTGCGCACCTGCGTCGATGACGGCAGGCCGGCCGGCTGGCACGCAGCGCCTGACGGCGGGCATGAGTAGTAGACGACGTAGCCGCCCGGGTACGCACTGGTCAGGCATGACACGCCACAGTCGACACCGATCATGCCGATGCCGAGGATCCCGTTGGCCTGCAGCTGGGTCACCGAGTCGAGCAAGCCACCCTGGGCGTTGCTCTGGCAATTGGCCGGCAAGCTCGGTGACTTCGTGCTTCCGTCGTCGATCAACTGGATGCTGATGTCTGGCGCGAGTTCGTCGGCGATGCGCACGTCGGCGCGCGCCAGTGGGCCCCAGACCGCGCCGAGCACGAAGGCGTAGCACTCGGCCGCAGTGCCTGCGGGCGTGCCGCTAGCCGCGTCGGCCGCCACGTCGACCGGCGCGAGCCCGAGCGAGGCGACCTTGCTCTTCAGCACGCGCAAGCCGTACGAGCCGCTGTCGAGGAGCACGTGGTCGATCGTCGCGCACTGGCTCGTCCCGGGCTGGCAGACCGTGACGCTCACGTAAGGCACGTTGGTCACGCCGAGCACGAAGCCGCCGGACGGTCCGCTGTCGACCACGATCTCGGTCGTGTTCGGACCGGTCGGCGCGTTCTGCAGCACGACTTCGTCGGCCACGCAGACGTTCGGATCGCGGCAGGTGACCGTGGTCGTCGACGTCGTGCCGCCACCGCAGCCTGCGGACAGGACCGCGACAACGGCCAGCACGAAGGCGCCGGCAAATGCGCGCAAGCCGACGGAATCAGCGAATCGCATCGGTCTGCCAAGACGAGGGCAACTGCGACTTGAGCCACGCCTTGCCGTTGAAGGCGCCTGGTCGGCCGAACGACTGCACGACGAGATCGCCCTGGTCGACCATCGCGCTGCGCTTGAGGCCGGGCTGGCGCGCGGCATCCGCGACCGCCGCATCGAACGTGGCCGCATGGTGGCCCAGCCATTGGCCGAAGTCGGGCTTGATGCGCGTGCTCCACGCCACGGCGAACACGATGCCCTGCGCATTGACGTACTGGCGGATCGACGAACCATCGGCCAGGCGCAGCTCCTGCACCGATGCACCCGAGGCCGCCGCCACCGAACTGCGGCTCGCGCGCGTCTTCGCCTGCTCGCTCTGCACCGACGACAGCGGCTCGCCGAGTGCAGCGTGGGCCGGCGCTGCGACGCCCGCCATCGTGAGCAAGGCTGCAACGGCCACGACGATCCGCCTCATGGCAGCACCTCCGTGATCTCGAGCTTCAGGCCCTGGGTACCGACCGCGACGGGAGCGCTCAGTCCCTGCAGGTCGCCGGTGCCGGGCGTGGCATCGCCGCGCCGCGAGATCCGAGCGCCGACGATCACCTTCGACTGCAGCGACATGCGCGCCTGCGGAACCATGGCCATCGAGTCGTCGAGCCGGAACTCGAACGGAAGTTCCTCCGCGCGCCGCCGCATGAGAGCCACCGGCATGCGCGAACCATCGGCCGGGCGCGCGAAGACGAACACGGTGTCGCCTGGCGCGATGCGCGACTTGAGCTTCGCCGCCAGGCTGATGGTGCCCCCGACCGCATCGGCCTGACCGGCGGTGGCACGCTCGCGCGCACTGCGCGCGGCGGCAATGTTGGTGTCCACCTCCTTCGCAAGGGCCGCATCCTTGACCTGCGCGCGCGCGCGCTCCCAGTAGCCGATCGCGGCGTCGAAGTCACGGCGGTCGAAGGCCTCGGTGCCGGCGAGCGACAGTGCCTTCAGATTGTTCGCGTCGAGCGCCAGCGCACGCTGCACCAGTTTCATCGGCTCGCCTTCGACCTTGCGGCCCTGCGCCTGAGCCAGCGAGTCCGCCGCGTCGACGAGAACCTGCGGGTCATCCGGCCGCAGCTCCACGAGCCGCGCATACACCGGCTTGGCCTCGGCGAAGCGCCCGAGCATGTCGTAGGAGTGGGCGAGCATCGCCCATGCGCTGGCGTCATCCGGGTTCGTCTTGACCCGCTCGCTCATTTCGGCGATCGAGTGCTCGAGCTGCTCCGCCTTCAGCGGATGCGCCGGCGCCGCGGCCGGTGGCGCCGTGGCCTCGCGCACATGGGTCGAGCGCAGCACCCACAGCGTGGCGGCCAGCGCCGCACCCAGCAGGATCAGCGTGGCCACGATCCAGGGACGCGAGGGCAAACGCACTGTCATGGCGGGCATTCCGTACGGACGGCTAGTTGAACTCGTAGCGATAGCCGACGGTCATGTACACCGAGCGAATCGAGTCGTTGCCGCTCGGGCCGTCGGTGTTCGAGAACTCGACGATCGATTCGCCTATCACGCTGGCGCGGCGCGACAGCCGGTACGAGACGCGAAGGCCGGGCGTGACGCGCCTGAGCTTCAGACCATCGTTGCTCTTCTGCCCGTACAGACGGATCGACGGTTCGAGCGTCAGGTCGTTGCCGCGCAGGCCGGTCAGGTTGTTGTAGGTGAACTGCGCGCCGTTGAACTGCGGCGTATGGACGACCGTGAGGCCGAATGAACTCAGGTCACGCGACGAGTACAGGTTCGAGCCGCTGAGTTGCGCCGACATGCCGACTTGGGCGCCGGTGGCCGGCGTGGCCTCGAAGTTGCCGACCGCCGGCAGGGCGCCGATCTGGCTGTAGCGAAGGTCGACGCCCATCTGCCAGTGCTCGGCGATCGGGCGCGACAGACTCAGCAGTGCCTGGCGCGCGGTCGCGGTGATGCCCACCGCCGCCGCACGTGCCTCGTCCAGCGAGCGGCCGACCAGATAGTCCTTCAACGAGGTCTGCCCGGTCGTGATCAGCGCGTTCGTCAACTGCAGCGACGGTGCCTTGCGCTCGTCGTAGAACACCGTCACGACCGACTGGGCGGGGGCCTGGAACGTGGCCTGCAGCGTCGCGGCATTCCAGGTCTTGAAGTTGCTGTCGTAGTCGAACAACGAATACAGCGAGTAGTTGTCGGTCGAGTAGCGCACTTCGGCGCCGAGCGCGCGCCGGTTGACGAACCCGTCGACGGTCTGGTTGAGGATGTACAGGTTGCCGCCCCAACCCTCGACGAGGCCGTCCATCTCGACCATCGCGGCCCACAGCCGCTGCGCTGGCGCGTTGACCAGGGTGTTGGCTGGCACGCCACCCATGAGGTCGACCTTGATGCCCGCGCGCACCGGGATCACCGCTGACACGCCGTCGAACAGGCCGATCAGTCCGCCACTGATGGCCGACTGTCGGCCCGCGCGCACTGCCATGCCCAGATCGGTACGCCGATAGTCGACATACGCGCTGTTGAGCAGGCTGTTGTTGCGCGACTGGCTCGACAGGTTGGTGGCACCGGTGCCGCGCAGCACGAATCGGGTTTCAGAGTTGCCCTGGCCGAATCGCGCGTTCAGATCGGCACTCGTCACGAGGGCGGATTGGGTCGTCCGCGTCAACGTCTGCTGGTCCACGCCGGTCGTGAGGTTGACGAGCGATTCACTGCGCGCCACGCCGCCGTAGTAGTACTGCGCGATGCTGCCGGAAAAGGTGCGCGGCGGCGGGCGGGGCGTCGGCGCCGCTGCCGCGACGGCTGCAGGCGGCGTCGGCGTGTCACCGCCTTCGAGCGAAGCCAGCCGCTGCGCGACGCGATCGGTGCCTTCACCCTTGGGGAACAGGCGCATGTAAAGCTCGTACTCGGTGCGAGCGCGTTGCAGGTTGCCCGCACGCTCCCAGGCCAGCCCGATGAGCTCCTGCGCGTCCTGCGACGCCGGTGTCGGCGGCAACAGCAGCAGCTGGTTGAACAGGTCGATGGCGCCTTCGTAATTGCGGGCAAGCAGCGCCTGGCGTCCGCGCTCGAGCAATTCGGCCGCGCGACGGTCGATTTCCGTGAGCGGCGCCGTTGCCGCTGGCGCCGATGAAGCAGCCGCTGCAGGGGCGGCGGCAACCGGCGGCGCCGGTGCCGGGGTCGGAGCGGGCGCAGGGGCAGGCACGGGCACAGGGGCAGGGGTAGGGTCAGGCACGGGCGGCGCCACGGGAGCGGGCGCAGGCATGGGCACAGGAATAGGTACGGGCACAGGTGCAGGT
>JAOUIM010000015.1 GCA_029884035.1 Aquincola sp.
GGGGTCCGAGATCGCTCCGGGCATCGGTGCGGCGCATCGGCGCGCGAGCCTCGACGCGCTCGCGCGGTGGTCATGATCACCACCCTGCTCCCGCGCTGGCCCGGCTGGACCCACCTGCCGCGCGACGCGCGCGATGTGCTGTTCCTGCTCGCGGTGATTTCCTGGACCATCGTCCCGCACTTTGCGCACCTGCCGGCCTGGTGCCTCGCGCTGACCATGATCGTCATGCTGTGGCGTGCGCGCGTGGCGATGGCCAACGCGCCGCTGCCTGGCCGCTGGACGCTATGGGTCGTGCTCGCTGTCGCGATCGGACTGACTTTCTGGACCTATCGCACGCTGCTCGGCAAGGATGCCGGCGTCACGCTGCTGGTGATGCTGATGGTGCTCAAGACGCTCGAGCTGCGCGCCCGGCGCGATGCGCTCGTGGTCTTCTTCCTCGGCTTCTTCCTCGTGCTCACCAATTTCCTGTACGCGCAGTCGCTGGCGGTGGCCGCCGCGATGCTGGTTTCGGTGTGGGGCCTGCTCACCGCGCTGGTGCTGGCCCACATGCCGGTAGGACGCCCGGCCATCGCGCAGGCCGGCACGGTCGCCGCCAAGGCGGCCCTTCTCGGCGCACCCATCATGCTGGTGCTGTTCATGCTGTTCCCGCGCATGGCGCCGCTGTGGGCCGTGCCGCAGGAGCAGCTGGCCAAATCAGGCCTTTCGGGCAGTCTGCGCCTGGGCGGCGTGGCCGAATTGGCGGTGGACGACTCGATCGCGCTGCGCGCGCGCTTCACGGGCGATGGGCGGCCTGCGGCCGAGACGCTCTACTGGCGCGGTCCGGCGCTGTCGCGATTCGACGGCCGTGAGTGGTCCCGGCTGGAACCCAGCGCCCTGTCCGTCACCCAGCGCTCGTCACAGCTCGAAGTCAGTGGCGCGCCGATCAGCTACGAGGTGACCCTCGAACCCAGCCGCCTGCCAATGCTGCCGCTGCTCGAGGCCACGCCCGCACGCGAGGGCGACGCACCGCAGCTGGCGTCGAGCCTGCGCGCGTTCCTGCGTCCTGACGGGCAGTGGGCCACCGAGCGCGCAATCACCGAGCGGCTGCGCTTCAGCGCCCGCGCCTATCTCGCACACCGCCAGGGTCCGTTCGAGGACGACGCGTCCCTGCGCGCCTACACCGACCTGCCCGCCGGCTACAACCCGCGCACGCTGGCCTGGGCCGCCGCGCTGCAGCGCCGACCCGATCTGGCCGACGCCACACCGGAGCGCTTCATACAGGCCGTGCTCGAACACATTCGCAGTGGCTTCACGTACACACTCACCCCGGGCGCCTACGGCGACGACGAGGGTCGCCACGCCGTCGACGAATTCTGGATCGACCGCCGCGAGGGGTTCTGCGAGCATTTCAGCGCCGCGTTCGTGGTGATCATGCGCGCGCTCGACGTGCCTGCGCGCATCGTCACCGGGTACCAGGGCGCCGACGCCGTGACGCAGGACGGCTGGACGATCGTTCGCAACAGCCATGCCCACGCCTGGGCCGAGGTGTGGATCGCCGGCAAAGGCTGGCTGCGCGTCGACCCCACCGCAGCAGTCGCCCCGGAGCGCATCCGGCTGTCGCAGCCGCTGCGCCCGCAGCTGGGTCTGGTGGCCGGCACGCTCAACGCGATCAACCCCGAACTGCTGGCCGAACTGCGGGGCACCTGGGAGCGCGTCAACAACCGCTGGAATCAGTGGGTGTTGCACTACTCGCGCGACGACCAGTTGGACCTGCTGCAGCGACTGGGTTGGCGCTCTCCCGAGTGGGCCGATCTGGCCTACCTGTTGATCACGCTGCTGTCTGGCGGCGCTTTCGCGGGCGCGGCCTGGGCCTGGTGGGACCGCCACCACCGCAGCCCGTGGGAGCGGCTGTCGGCGCGCCTGGCGCGCAAGCTCACGCTGCTGGGCGTCGACGTGTTGCCGCACGATGCCCCCCGCACGCTGGCGCGGCGCGTCCGCGAGCAGTTCGGAGCACGCGGGGAGTCGCTCGCGGCAAGCCTCGAGGCGCTCGATGCGATGCGCTACGGTCGCGCCGCACGCGACAGGCCCGACCGTGCGTGGTGGTCCGCCTTCGAGCGCGCGGCGTCGATGGTGAGCTCGCGATAATCGACGCATGAATCGTCTTCTTGCGCGCCAGCTCCGGCGCGCTGCCTGCGTGGCATGGCTGACATGCTGCGTGATCGACACCGGCCATGCTCAGACCGATGCGCGCGCCGCGGCCTCCTCGGCGCTCGGTCCGACGTCGTACGCCAATCGCGAGGATGCGCTGCGGTTCGCCGCTGAGCTGGTTGCGCGCCAGCCCGAGCTCGAGGCCAACTGGGTGCGCCATCAGATCGAGGCCGCGCAATTCGTGCCTGCGGTCGCCCGCCTGATCATGCCGCCGCCGGCGGGGACGGCAAAGGACTGGGCCGCCTATCGCGCACGCTTCCTCGAGCAGGAACGCATTGATGCCGGCGTGGCCTTCTGGAGCGCCCATGCTGCGCCCCTGCGCGAAGCCGAGGATCGCTGGGGCGTGCCGGCATCGATCGTGGTGGGAATCATCGGTGTGGAGACCTACTTCGGCCGCGTGATGGGCAGGCATCGCGTGCTCGACGCGCTGGCCACGCTGTCGTTCGACTTCCCCCCCGGTCGCAGCGACCGAGCCCCGTTTTTCCGCGCCGAACTCGAGGAGTTCCTGCTCTGGTGCGTGCGCGAAGGTCGCGACCCGCAGGCCGTGCGCGGGTCGTACGCCGGTGCGATGGGGCTGCCCCAGTTCATGCCCAGCAGCATCAACCGCTATGCGGTCGACTTCGACGGGGACGGCCACATCGACCTGACGACCAATCCGACCGACGCGATCGGCAGCGTGGCACATTACCTCGCCACATTCGGCTGGGAACGGGGGCTGCCGACGCACTTCCGCGTGCACGCACCCAACGACGCCGCCGAGCGTGCCGTGCTGCTCGGTCCCGACATCGTGCCGACCTTCACGGCCAGCGAGTTCTCACAGCGCGGCGCGGCACTCGCGCCCGAGGCGTACGACCAGGACACGCTGCTGGCGCTGGTGGAACTGCAGAACGGCAGCATGCCGCCCACCTACGTGGCCGGCACTCGCAACTTCTACGTCATCACGCGCTACAACTGGTCGAGCTATTACGCGTCGGCGGTGATCGAACTGGCCAACGCGGTAGCGCAGCGCCGCCAGGCCCCGATGCCAGGCAGCATGTCCTCGCCCTCAAAGCTCACGAACCCCTGATCGCTTGCGCGACCGCCTGCCTGGAATCGCGTTGCTGGTCGCGTTCCCGGCCCATCTGTCGACCGCGGCATGAACCGGTTGCGGTGGACGACGGCGGTGCCGCGTCAGCCCAGACCGGCCGTGAGTTGGCGGCACACGTTCTGCCCGGTGACCGTCAGTCGCAGCGCGCCAGCGTTCCACTCGAGCCACTGCAGAGCCACGTAGTCATCGAGATACCCGTCGGCGACTTCGGCAGCGCGACATTTCTTCAGCAGGTCCACCGTGGCGAGCAGGGAACCACGCAATGCGTCCTCCCGGGAGACGGGCTTGTTGGAGACGTTGCGTGCGGCCATGGCGTCTTTCGCGGATTGAGCACCCACCATAACAGTTCGAAGGGGACAGCGCGCGCACGATCGAGACCACCGCGCGCAAGGCTTCTCGCTCCCGTGGTGTAAGATAACGCTCGTAGACATGTTCAAGACCGTCTCTTCGCAGGTCTTGGCTGATTCCCGCCAGCGTTCCCGCAGGCAGGCCCCGGTCGAAATCCCCTCGATGAATTTCTTGGCGTCT
Source organism: Aquincola sp. (assembly GCA_029884035.1). Classification (GTDB taxonomy): domain Bacteria; phylum Pseudomonadota; class Gammaproteobacteria; order Burkholderiales; family Burkholderiaceae_C; genus CADEEN01. The sequence goes on from JAOUIM010000015.1 coordinate 3,803, forward strand.
CTGCCTGCGTCGGCATGTGCCTGCGCAGCAACCTGAAAGGAATCGATATGACGACACAGACCGGAACGGTGAAATGGTTCAACCAGGACAAGGGCTTCGGCTTCATCGCGCCCGATGATGGCGGCAAGGACCTGTTCGCCCACTTCAGCCAGATTCAAGGCGGGGGCTTCAAGACCCTCACCGAGAACCAGCGCGTGCAGTTCGAGACGACCCAGGGGCAAAAAGGCCCTCAGGCATCGAACATCCGCGCAGCCTGAACGCACTCGCCGGGTTCTCCCGGGCCGAGCAAGAAACCGCGGCACCGACCGCGGTTTTTTTCTTCTTGGAGGTGCCATGAACAATCTGCTGGAGGCCACCGAACGCATCTGCGAGCTCAAGGGCAATCTTGTGGCGCTCGACGCGCTGTGCAGCGCGATGCTGCAACAGCTCGCGCCGTCGCCCCGCGCCCGCCTGAGCCGGGCATTCGGACACTGTGCGGAGGCCGCGCGAACCTCGATGTTGAATGCCGAGATCTCGGAACATTCGATCGCCGCGTTCGAGCACGACATCGGCCGGATCACTGCGTTGATCGAGTCATTGCAGAGGCAGGAACCGCCAACGCGAGATCGCGCCGCCGTCGAAACGCTGTTGCTCGCGGTGCCCCGCGTCTCGACCTTCGAGGGACAGCGTGCACTGACCGGTGCGAGCGGTTTCTTCTTCGAGCGCGACGAGCGCCTGTACCTCGTCACCAGTCGCCACGTTTTGATCGACGAGCCGAGCCGCCACTTCCCGGACCGCATCGAGATTGAGATGCACGTCGATGAACATGACTTGTCGCGTTCGACGGTCTACTCGTTGCTGCTGTACGAACATGGCAAGGCGGCCTGGAGCCAGGCGCAGGACTCGGGTGGTGACATCGATGTCGCGGCGATCCAGATCGAGCGCCAGATGCTGCACGGATTCTCGCCGCCCGCGTTCACACCTGATCACCTGCAGGAACCGCTTGGCGATGTGGAGATCGGCACACCCCTGCTCGTCGTGGGTTTTCCGCTCGGTTTTCACGACGGCAAGCACCATCTACCTGTAGCGAGACAGGCCGCGATCGCTTCCTCGTTCGGTACACGCTTCCAGGGCCAAGGGCTGTTCCTGACCGATGCGCGCACCCACCGCGGCACCAGTGGTGCGCCGGTGGTCATGCGCAGCCTCAACGCGACGCGCCAGGCCGAAGAGCTTCCATGGAAGTTGCTGGGGATCCACTCCGCTCGGATGGACATGGGCGGACGCGACCTCGTCGAGGACGAATCGCTGGGATTGAACTGCGCCTGGTATGCCGACGTGCTGTTGACGCTGACCGAAGAGTAGCCCAGGCCGCAACGTCGGCACGGCCCGGATTGAAGCGCCAGGGCCCTACACCGATCGTCCGGCGAGATCGCCGGCCAGTTGCCAGCTGAGTTGCAGCGGCGCAGGAGGCGGCCCGCCGTCGAGCCATGCGGCCATGGCCAATTGCTCCGCATCACAGGCCAGGTCGTGCGCGTCGAGCCAGGCCGCGTCGTAGTAGGTCTGCGCATAGCGATCGCCGCCATCGCACAGCAGCGTCACCACGCTGCCCGGTTCGCCACGCGCGCGCAACTGCTCGGCACAGGCTAGCGCGGCGACGAGATTCGTGCCGGTGGATCCACCGACGCGCCGACCCAGCCGGGTGGACAGTGCATGCATCGCCGCCAGCGACCAACGGTCCGGCACCTTGACCATCGCATCGATCACGCCGGGCACGAAAGATGCCTCGACGCGTGGCCTGCCGATGCCCTCGATGCGCGAGCCCTCGGCGATCGTGATCGTCGCCGGCGCGCCGCCAAAACGGTCGAAGAATACCGAGTGTTCGGCATCCGCGCCGCAAACGCGCGTGGCGTGGCGACAGAAGTGGACATAGCGGCCGAGCGTGGCCAGCGTGCCGCCGGTGCCCGCGCTGGCAACGATCCATGCCGGACAGGGGTGGCGCTCGAGGGCGAGTTGCTCGTAGATGCTCTGCCCGATGTTGTTGTTGCCGCGCCAGTCCGTCGCGCGCTCGGCGTAGGTGAACTGGTCCATGTAGTGCCCGCCCAGCTCCGTGGCCAGGCGCTGGCTCTCGTCGTAGATCGCGCGCGGGTCGCCGACCAGGTGGCATCGCCCCCCCTCGAACTCGATCGCCTCGACTTTGGCGGTCGATGTGCTGCGCGGCATCACCGCAATGAAGGGCAGGCCCAGCATTCGCGCGAAGTAGGCTTCGCTGATTGCGGTTGATCCACTCGAGGCTTCGACCACGGTGCTGCCCTCGTGCAGCCAGCCGTTGACGAGCGCATGCAGGAACAGGCTGCGCGCCAGACGGTGCTTGAGGCTGCCGGTGGGGTGGCTCGACTCGTCCTTCAGGTACAGCGTGATGCCGCCCCAGGCGGTGCTCAAGCGGAGGTCGATCAGGTGGGTGTCGGCCGAGCGCCGGTAGTCCGCCTCGATGCGGCGCAGCGCCTCACGCATCCACGACCGGTCAGGACCCATCGCCTCAGGTCACCAGCGCGCGCAACCAGTCGGGCAGCGGTGCCGACTTCTGCGCCTTGAAGTCGGTCCATACGGTTTTGCTGCCGCCCTCGGCGTAGATCACACCGGCATTGTCGACGCGTTCGAGCGTAATGTAAGTGTCGAAGCTGCTGCGGCCCGGGTTGGTGACGTAATGCTTGGCCAGCACGTCGCCCGGAAACTCGAGCTGACGGATGAAATTGCAGAACGCGTTGACGATCACCGGGCCGTATCCGTTCGGGTCGGGCGGCCCACCCACCTTGAACAGCCACTCGAGGCGCGCGATCTCGAGGTAGCGAAAGTAGATCGTGTTGTTGACGTGGCCCATCGCATCCATGTCGCCCCAGCGGATCGGGATCACCACCTCGTGGGTGAGCTTCTTCTCGGCGGGTACGTGAAATCGCATCGGTCGATCACTCCGCACTCAGCCCCAGTTCGCGCGTCAGGCGCAGCACCTGCGCCTGCAGGGCTTCGACCTGCGCCGCCAGCCGCGTCTGCTCGGCCTTCAGCGCGGCCAACTCGCCCGCACTGAGGCTGCCGCCGTCCGCGTCGTTCGCCGCGCCTGCCCGCGCGGGGCCGGCCGCCACCTCTCCACACAGCAGGTGCGCCCACCTAGCCTCGCGCTCCCCGGGCGCACGCGCGAGCTTGACCACGCGCGCAGGATCCTTGGTCGCGAGTTCGTCGAGGAACGCCTCGACAGACGAGATGTCGGCGAAGCGGTGAAGCCGCTCGCAGTTCAGACGCAGTTCCGCGGCGGTTTGCGGGCCGCGCAGCATCAGCACCGCGAGCAGCGCCACCGACTGCGACGGCACGCCCAACACCCGCCCCATGTTGTGCTCGAACTTGACGACGCGGCTGCCTCCGCCCTCGAGCGCCAGGCTCAGCGACTTGAGCCCGTCGATTGCGGCGAGCACGTCGTCGTCGCTCGCCTCGATCACCGGCGCGCGGGCGGTCTTCTGGTTGCAGCCGGCCACCAAAGCATTGAGCGACAACGGATAGGTGTCGGGCACGGTCGATTGCTTCTCGACGAGCACGCCCAGCACGCGGGCCTCGAGCGGCGTCAGGATGCGCATCAGCGTGACACCCTGTCCGGCGCAGCGCAGCGCGATGCGCGACGTGCTCGCGCGCGGAGGAGAGGCGGCAAGCGTCGCGGCACCGTCATATCGCCTGGCCGTCGTCGGCCGAGACGACGGCACCGTTGACGAAGTGGCTTTCATTGGCACACAGCATCATCATCACGACGTCCAGGTCCTTCGGCTGGCCCACGCGCCTGCGGGGCATCTCCTGCACCATCCGCTGCCCGGCCTCCGTCTGCCAGACATGGTGGTTGATCTCGGTGTCGATATAGCCGGGACACAGGGCGTTGACATTGATGCCGAAGCGGCCCCACTCCAGCGCCATGGCGTGCGTCATGTGGACCACTGCGGCCTTGCTCATGCAGTACACGCCTATATTGGCAAACACACGCAGCCCGGCCATCGACGCGACGTTCACGATGCGCCCGCCCGTGAACGTGCCCGGTGCGGCACCCTTGCTGCGCGCGATCATGCGCTTGGCCACCTCCTGCGCAACGAAGAAAGCGCCGCGCGTGTTGGTGTTCATCAGGCGGTCGTAATCCTCCGGCGTCACGTCGGTGAGCTTGCTCGTCGCGCCGACCCCCGAGTTGTTGACCAGGATATCGATCGTTCCCATCTCGGTTTCGGCATGCGCCACGGCGGCGCGGATGCTGTCGATGTCGGTCACGTCCATGCCGACCACATGGGCATCCCCGTCGGCGGCCTCGATCTCGGCACGCAGCGTTTTCAGCCGCTCTATCCGGCGCGCCGCCAGCACCACGCCGGCCCCCGCGGCGGCCAACGTCCTGGCGAACTGGGCACCCAGGCCGCTGGACGCGCCGGTGACGAGCGCCACGCGCCCGGAAAGGTCGATGGTGTAGGCCATAGGGCGCTTGCTCCACTGAACACGTCGGTGCGTGATGGTACGGCCTCCTAGAATGCGCGCCATGACATCGAAAGAACTTCTCGAGCAGTACGGTCCGCGCGAGTCCATGGACTACGACGTCGTCATCGTCGGCGGCGGCCCGGCCGGCATGGCCTGCGCGATCCGGCTCAAGCAACTCGCAAGACTCGACGCCAAGGACATCTCGGTCGTCGTGCTCGAAAAGGGCAGCGAACCGGGCGCGCACACGATCTCCGGCGCCGTGATGGACCCGCGCGCGATCACCGAGCTGTTCCCCGACTGGAAGTCGATGGGCGCGCCGTTGCTTCAGCGCGTGGCCAACGACGACGTGCTGGTGCTGACCGAGACAGACGCCTTGCGCGTACCCAACTGGTTGATCCCGGACTGCCTGCACAACGGCGGCAACTACGTGATCAGCCTCGGGGCCGTCACCAAGTGGCTCGGCGAGCAGGCCGAGGCGCTGGGCGTCGAGATCTTCCCGGGGTTTGCCGCTGCCGAGGTGCTGTTCGGCGACGACGGCACCGTGCTCGGCGTGGCAACGGGCAATGTCGGGGTGGGCAAGGACGGCCAGCCGCACGACGGCTTCCAGCTCGGCATGGAGCTGCGAGCGAGATACACCGTGTTCGCCGAGGGCGCACGCGGGCACCTGGGCAAACAGGTCATCGCCCGACACCGGCTCGACGGCGGGCGCGACCCGCAGACCTATGCACTGGGGATCAAGGAGCTGTGGGAGCTGGCACCCGACAAGGCGCAACCCGGCCTGGTCGTGCACACGGCGGGCTGGCCGATGGACGCACAGACGTATGGCGGTGGATTCCTCTACCACCTCGAAGGCAACAAGGCGACCGTTGGCTTCGTGACTGGACTCGACTACACGAATCCCTGGCTCTCGCCGTTCGAGGAGATGCAGCGCTGGAAGACGCATCCTGCGATCCGCAAGCATCTCGAGGGCGGCAAGCGCCTGGGTTACGGCGCGCGTGCCATCGCCGCGGGCGGGCTCAGCGCGCTGCCGCGGCTGGTATTCCCCGGTGGCGCGCTGGTCGGTTGCGATGCCGGCACGCTCAATGCAGCTCGCATCAAGGGCAGCCACGCCGCGATCAAGACCGGGATGCTGTGCGCCGAGGCGATCTCCGAGGCGGTGCTTCAACACGATCGACGTCACGACGAACTGAAGGCATACCCCGACGCGTTCGAGAAGAGCTGGCTGCACGACGAGCTGATGCAGGCGCGCAACTTCAAGGCCTGGTTCAAGCGCGGGAGCCGGGTCGGCATGCTGATGGCCGGCATCGAGCACTGGCTGCTGCCGAGGCTGGGAGTCAAGAGCCCGCCCTGGACAGTCCATGCCACGGAGCCCGACCACGTCCGCCTCAAGTCCGCCTCGGAGTGCGCGCCCATCACGTATCCCAAGCCCGACGGCGTGCTGACCTTCGACCGCCTGTCATCGGTCTTCGTCAGCAACACCAATCACGAAGAGAACCAGCCCGCACACCTCACGCTGATCGACGCCAAGGTCCCGGTGGGGATCAACCTCGCGCGCTACGCGGGCCCCGAAGGCCGCTACTGCCCTGCAGGCGTCTACGAGTTCGTGAAGACCGATGACGGTGCCGATCGTCTGCAAATCAACGCGCAGAACTGCGTGCACTGCAAGACCTGCGACATCAAGGATCCGACGCAGAACATCGTGTGGGTCACGCCCGAGGGTGGCGGCGGCCCCAACTATGCGGGAATGTGATGGCCGCCAGGTTCACCATCGAGCGCCGCCCACGAGGCACGCCTGCGTCGTGCGGCCCGAGCGTCATCGGTGCACGGGGCCGTCCAACGCTGTATCCCACGCCGTGCCAGCGGTCGGCAGTGGCCGTGTAAGGGCGAGCCGCTGCTACACTGACACCCGTCAGGAGAGAGGCCTCCCCGCGAGGCCCGCCGACGGCGCAGGGGGCAACCCCGAACGCTCAGGCAAAAGGACTGGCAAGCGGCGGCCCGGAGGCCGTCGCCACCTCACTGGAGAGAGGCCGCATGCTGACTCTGTCGGCGTCGGCCCACCGAAGGGGCAAGCGACAAAACGCTCGAAAGCCGGCGTCGTCAATCTCTCAGGTAAAGCGGACAGCGGGGCCCGAATCGAGTACCTGATCGGCTGCGTGCCGATGCATCGACAGGCCCCTGGGAGACGAACCCATGTCCGATACCAATCTGCTGCGCACCCCTCTGCACGGGCTGCATCTCGAACTGGGCGCCAAGATGGTGCCCTTCGCCGGCTACGAGATGCCGGTCAATTTCCCCGGCGGCATCATTGCCGAACACCGGCAGTGCCGCGAGCGGGCCGCGCTGTTCGACGTGTCGCACATGGGACAGCTGCGTCTGGTCGGCGATGATGCGGCGGCCGCGCTCGAAACGCTGGTGCCGGTCGACGTGGTCGACCTGCCCGTGGGCAAGCAGCGCTACGCCCTCTTCACCAATGCGTCGGGCGGCATCCTCGACGACCTGATGATCGCCCGTCGCGAGAAGGACCTGTTCGTCGTGGTCAACGCGGCGTGCAAGGCCGCGGACATCAAGCACCTGATCACGCACATCAGCCACCGCTGCCAGGTCATTCCCCTGCCGGACCGTGCGCTGCTCGCGCTGCAGGGCCAGCACGCGGTGCATGCGCTGCAGCGCCTGGCGCCCGACGTCGAGAAGCTGACGTTCATGACCGGCGGTACGTTCACGCTGGCCGGCGCAGAATGCTTTGTCACGCGCAGTGGCTACACGGGCGAAGACGGGTTCGAGATCTCGGTGCCCGCCGATGCGGCGGTGGCGCTGGCGCGGGCTCTGCTCGCGCAACCCGAAGTCAAGCCCGCCGGCCTCGGCGCGCGCGACACGTTGCGCCTCGAGGCGGGGCTGTGTTTGTACGGCCACGACATCAACGAGACCACCACGCCGGTCGAGGCGGGCTTGACCTGGGCGATCCAGAAGGTACGGCGCCCGGGCGGCGCGCGTGCCGGCCACTACCCGGGCGCGGACAAGATCGCCGGCCAGCTTGCGGCGGGCGCCCAGATCAAGCGCGTGGGGCTCATCGGACTCGAGCGCATTCCGGTGCGCGAGGGCGCGACGCTGGTTGATGCCCAGGGCCACAAGCTGGGCCATGTGACGAGCGGCACGCTCGCACCGACCGTCAACCAGCCGATCGCGATGGCCTACCTGGCGGCCAACCACGCCGTGATCAATCACGAGGTCTACGCCGATGTGCGCGGCAAGCGCCAGCCGATGCGCGTGACCCCGATGCCCTTCGTCCCACCCGGCTACTACCGTGGCTAATCCAACGAGGAGTCTGCGCCCATGACGACCATGTTCACCCCCGACCACGAGTGGATCAACATCGAGGATCACGAAGCCGCCGTGGTCGGCATCACGCTGCACGCACAGGATGCGCTGGGCGACGTGGTGTTCGTCGAGCTGCCCGAGGTCGGGCGCACCTACAAGAGGGGCGAGGTCGTCGGCGTCGTCGAATCGGTGAAGGCCGCTGCCGATGTGTTCATGCCGGTCGAGGGCGAGGTCGTCGAGGTCAACGAGGCGCTGCGCGCCGACCCCTCGCTCGCGAACAAGGATCCGATGGGCAATGGCTGGTTCTTCAAGGTCCATGTCACCCACATGGAGCAGTTCGACGAACTGATGGACCCGCCGGCCTACGACAAGCTGCTGAAGACCCTCTGACCATTGCTCGCTCATGCTCAAGCCCCTCGCCACACCACTCGCGCAGCTAGAGAACGCCGCCGAGTTCCGCGCCCGCCATATCAGCCCCACCGAGGCCGACGAGCGTCACATGCTCTCGGTGATCGGCGCCGCCTCGCGTCGCGCACTGATCGACGCGGTCGTGCCGCGCAGCATCGTGCGCGGCGCTGCGATGCGGCTGCCTGCGCCGGCCACCGAGGCCCAGGCGCTGGCCGAGCTGCAGGCAACGGCGGCGAAGAACAAGGTCTACAAGAGCTTCATTGGTCAGGGCTACCACGGCACGCACACGCCGGGCGTCATCCTGCGCAACATCCTCGAGAACCCTGCCTGGTACACCGCCTACACGCCTTACCAGGCCGAAATCTCGCAAGGCCGGATGGAAGCGCTCGTGAATTTCCAGACGATGGTGTGCGAGCTCACGGGCATGGCGATCGCCAACGCATCGATGCTCGACGAGGCCACCGCCGCGGCCGAAGCGATGACGCTGGCCAAGCGAAGCGTCAAGAGCAGGAGCGACACCGTCATCGTCGCGGGCGACTGCCACCCGCAGACGATCGAGGTGATCCGCACGCGTGCGCGGCCGCTCGGCCTGGAGGTCAAGGTCGGCTTCGCGCCCGGCCTGATGAAGGAACACGCAGCGTCCGGCTACTTCGCGGTGATTGCGCAGTACCCCAGCACCAGCGGGCTGATCCACGATCTGAAGGAGCACATCGACGCGGCGCACGCCCAGGGAGCGGCGTTCATCGTGGCAACCGACCTGCTGGCGCTCGCGCTGCTCGTGCCACCGGGCGAACTTGGTGCCGACATCGTGGTGGGCAACAGCCAGCGCTTCGGCGTGCCGATGGGCGGTGGCGGTCCTCACGCGGCCTTCCTCGCCTGCCGCGACGATTTCAAGCGCTCGCTGCCTGGCCGGCTGGTCGGCGTCAGCATCGACGCGCATGGTGACAAGGCCTATCGCCTGGCGCTTCAGACGCGCGAACAGCACATCCGCCGCGAGAAGGCGACGTCGAACATATGCACCGCGCAGGTGCTGCTGGCGGTGATCGCGAGCATGTACGCCGTCTACCATGGTCCCGAGGGCCTGAAGCGCATCGCGCAGCGCGTCGCCAGCTACACCGCGATCCTCGCCGACGGCCTGAGCAAGCTCGGCATGAAGGTCATCACGCCGCAGGCCTTCGATACGATCACGGTCGAAACCGGGATGCGCACCGACGCGATTGCCGGCGCCGCGCTGGCCGCCGGCGCCAACCTGCGGCGCCTGTCGCCGACCCACCTCTCGGTGGCGCTCGACGAGACGACGACGCGCGCCGACATCGAGGCCCTGTGGTCGTGGTTCGCGCCGGCTGGCGCTGCAGTGCCGAAAGTCGCCGACTATGCCGCTGGCGTCGAGCCGATGATCCCGATGGCGTTGCGCCGCACCAGCGCGTTTCTCACGCACCCGGTGTTCAACACCCGCCATAGCGAGACCGAGATGCTGCGCTACATCCGCAGCCTGGCGGACAAGGACCTCGCGCTCGACCGCACGATGATCCCGCTGGGCTCGTGCACGATGAAGCTCAACGCCACGGCCGAGATGATCCCGATCACCTGGCCGGCCTTCGCGGACATCCATCCGTTCGCGCCGGCCGACCAGCGTGCGGGCTACGCCGAGCTCGACCGCCAGCTCCGCGAGTGGCTGTGCCAGGCCACCGGCTACGCCGGCGTGAGCCTTCAGCCCAACGCAGGCTCGCAAGGCGAGTACGCCGGATTGCTCGCGATCCAGGGCTGGCATGCTTCGCGTGGCGAGGCGCACCGCAAGGTCTGCCTGATCCCGGAGTCGGCGCACGGCACCAACCCGGCCAGCGCACAGATGGTGGGCATGAGCGTCGTCGCCGTGAAGTGCGACGCGATGGGCAACGTCGACATGGCCGACCTGGCAGCCAAGTGCGAGGCGCACAGCGCCAATCTCGGCGCGATCATGATCACCTACCCGAGCACCTACGGCGTGTTCGATCCGCAGGTCAGGGAGCTGTGCGCGGTGGTGCACCGCCACGGTGGTCGCGTGTATGTCGACGGCGCGAATATGAACGCCCTGGTCGGGGTCGCGGCGCCGGGCGAGTTCGGCGGCGACGTGAGCCACCTCAATCTGCACAAGACCTTCTGCATCCCGCACGGTGGCGGCGGCCCGGGCGTCGGCCCGGTGTGCGTGGTCGCGGACCTGGTGCCCTTCCTGCCCGGACACGCCACCGTCACCGGCGCGGACTCGCCGGTCGGCGCGGTCAGCGCCGCACCGCTGGGCAATGCCGGCGTGCTGCCGATCTCGTGGATGTACATCCGCATGATGGGCAGCGAGGGTCTGACGGCGGCGACCGAGAGCGCGATCCTCGCGGCCAACTACGTCGCCGCGCGTCTGGCGGACCATTACGACATTCACTTCAGCGGCAAGGTGCGGGGCCTGAAGGGCGGCGGTGTCGCGCACGAGTGCATCCTCGACCTGCGGCCCTTGAAGGACAGCTCGGGCGTCACGGCCGAGGACGTGGCCAAGCGGCTGATCGACTATGGATTCCACGCGCCGACCTTGTCGTTCCCGGTGGCCGGTACCCTGATGGTCGAGCCCACCGAGAGCGAGCCGCTGGTCGAGCTCGACCGCTTCTGCGACGCGATGATCGCGATCCGCGAGGAGATCCGTCAGGTCGAACAGGGCCGCTGGCCGCGCGAGGACAACCCGCTGAAGAATGCGCCGCACACGGCAGCGGCCATCGCGTCGACGCAATGGCCTCACCCGTACACACGCGAGCGGGCGGCCTATCCGGTCGCCAGCCTGAAGCGCCAGAAGTACTGGAGTCCGGTCGCCCGCGTCGACAACGTCCATGGGGACCGCAACCTGTTCTGCTCGTGCATCCCGGTGAGCGAGCTCGGCTGACATGACGGCCCCAAGCTCGCTGCGCTCGCGCCTCCCGAGGGGAGCTCGGGCCGCTTGGGGCGGCCCGGCGCGGACCCGAGCTCCGGACTGATGGCCGTCTCGGTCTTCGACCTCTTCAAGATCGGCATCGGCCCGAGCAGCAGCCATACGGTCGGCCCGATGCGGGCGGCGCGCATCTTCGCGCTGCGCCTCGCGCACGATGGACTGCTCGAGCAAACCACGCGCGTGCGGGTGGATCTGTACGGCTCGCTTGGCGCCACCGGCAAGGGCCACGGCAGCGACAAGGCGGTGCTGCTCGGCCTGGCCGGCCACGAGCCCGACACGATCGACGTGGACACGATCCCGGCGCTGCTCGACGCGATCCGCGCGCAATCACGGCTGACGCTGGCAGGTGGCCGGGCGCTCGCGTTCGACGAACGTGCAGACCTCGTTTTCCACCGCAGCGAAACCCTGCCGTTCCACGCCAACGGCATGCGCTTCACCGCGTTCAGCGCCTCCGGCGCCGAGGCCGCCCAACGCGTCTACTACTCGGTGGGTGGCGGCTTTGTCGTCAGCGACGAGGTCGCGGCCGACGGCAGCAAGCAGAAGGTGATCGCGCCCGACACCACGGTGCTGCCCTACCCCATTCACAGCGGCGCCGACCTGCTCGGGATCACGGCGCGCGAGCGCATATCGATTGCGCAGTTGATGCGCGCCAACGAACGCCACTGGCGAAGCGACGAGCAGATCGACGCCGGCCTGCTCGGGATCTGGGACGTGATGCAGCGCTGCGTCGATCGCGGCTGCGCCACCGAGGGCGTGCTGCCCGGCGGCTTCAAGGTCAAGCGCCGCGCCAAGGCATTGCGTGAGTCGCTGGTCGCCAAGCCCGAGGAGGCATTGCGCGATCCGCTGCAGGTGCTCGACTGGGTCAACCTCTATGCGCTGGCAGTCAACGAGGAGAACGCCGCCGGCGGCCGCGTGGTCACCGCGCCGACCAACGGCGCGGCCGGCATCATCCCCGCGGTGCTGCACTACTACGCGCGCTTCGTGCCTCACTCCAACGAGCGCGGCGTGATCGACTTCCTGCTCACCGCGGCGGCGATCGGCATCCTCTACAAGGAGAACGCGTCGATCAGCGGCGCCGAGGTCGGCTGCCAGGGCGAGGTCGGTGTGGCCTGCAGCATGGCCGCCGGCGCGCTGTGCGCGGTGCTGGGCGGCACACCGGCGCAGGCCGAGAACGCGGCCGAGATCGGCATGGAACACCACCTGGGCCTCACGTGCGATCCGGTCGGCGGCCTGGTGCAGATCCCCTGCATCGAGCGCAACGCGATCGCCGCGGTCAAGGCGATCAATGCGGCCCGCATGGCGCTGCGCGGCGACGGCACCCACTTCGTCTCGCTCGACAAGGTCATCAAGACGATGCGCGAGACCGGCGCCGACATGCAGACCAAGTACAAGGAGACCGCACGCGGCGGCCTGGCGGTAAACATCGTCGAGTGCTGAGCCGCGGGCACTGCCGGTTACCGCACGAAACGCCACCCGGGGTAAGCCTTGATTGCCGGCCCCCGCGCGCGCCCGCACAGTGCTTCAATCGGTGCCGCGTGCCGTGTGCGACACCCCTGCCAACGATTGGAGTCGACCGATGAAACGAATCCTGCCCTTGTCCCTGATCGCGATCGCCTGCGGCGCTGCGCAGGCCGGCGAGCTCGAGGTCCTGCACTGGTGGACCAGCGGCGGCGAAGCCAAGGCCGCCGCAGCGCTGAAGGCGAGCATGCAGGCCAAAGGCCACACCTGGAAGGACTTCGCGGTGGCCGGCGGCGGCGGTGACGCGGCGATGACGGTGCTCAAGAGCCGCGTGGTCTCCGGCAACGCGCCTGCGGCGGCGCAGATCAAGGGTCCGTCGCTGCAGGAATGGGCACAGGAGGGCGTGCTGGCCAATCTCGACGGCGTGGCCAAAGCCGAGAAATGGGACGCGCTGCTGCCCAAGGTCGTCTCCGACGTCATGAAATACAAGGGCAGCTACATCGCGGTGCCGGTCAACGTCCACCGCGTCAATTGGCTGTGGGCCAACCCGGCCGCGTTCAGCAAGGCCGGCGCCAAGGTGCCCGCCACCTGGGACGAGTTCTTCGTCGCCGCCGAGGCGCTGAAGAAGGCCGGCATCACGCCGATTGCCCACGGTGGCCAGAACTGGCAGGACTTCACCACCTTCGAGGCCGTCGCACTCGGCGTCGGCGGTGCCGATTTCTACAAGAAGGCCCTCGTGCAGCTCGACCCGGCGAGCGTTTCCAGCCCGACGATGGAGAAAGTCCTCACGACCTTCAAGCGCGTCAAGGGCTACACCGACAAGAACTCGCCTGGCCGCGACTGGAACCTCGCCACCGCGATGGTCATCAAGGGCGAGGCCGGCATGCAGATCATGGGCGACTGGGCCAAGGGCGAGTTTCTCGCCGCCGGCAAGGTACCGGGCAAGGATTTCGTCTGCGTCGCCGCGCCCGGCACCGCCAAGGCCTACACGTTCAACGTCGACTCGTTTGCGATGTTCAAGCTCAAGAACGACGCCAACACCAAGGCGCAGAACGATCTGGCCGCGGCCATCATGGGCCCGGAGTTCCAGGAGGTGTTCAACCTCAACAAGGGCTCGATCCCGGTGCGGTTGGGCATGAAGATGGACAAGTTCGACGACTGCGCCAAGCTGTCGTCGAAGGACTTCGTCGACGACGCCAAGAGCGGCACCTTGGTGCCGTCGATCGCCCATGGCATGGCGGTGCCCTCGGCCACCGAGGGCGCGATCAAGGACGTGGTCAGCCAGTTCTGGAACGACGACAAGATGGACGCGAAGGCCGCCATGTCCAAGCTCGCCGCGGCCGCGAAGACGAAGTAAGGCCGCGGCAGCCGTGCACCAGAAAGGTTGGCTGCCCAAGCTCGTCGTCGCGCCGAGCTTCGTAGTCGGCCTGGCATTCATCTACGGCCTGATGGCGTGGAACGGATACCTCTCCGTCTCCGCGTCGCGCCTGTTGCCGAACTACGAGTTCGTCGGACTCGAGCAGTACCTGCGCCTGTGGGAAAGCGAGCGCTTTCGCGTCGCGCTCACCAACATGGCCATCTTCGGCGGCCTGTTCATCGGTGGCGCCATGGCCATCGGCATGCTGCTGGCCGTCCTGCTCGACCAGAAGATCCGCGCCGAGGGGGTGCTGCGCACGGTCTACCTGTATCCGATGGCGCTGTCGTTCATCGTCACCGGCACCGCATGGAAGTGGATCCTCAATCCGGGCCTCGGGCTGGAGGCAACGATGCACCGCTGGGGCTGGGACTCGTTCAGCTTCGAATGGCTGATCGACCCCGACCGGGCGATCTACTGCATCGTCATCGCCGGCATCTGGCAGAGCGCCGGCTTCGTGATGGCCCTGTTCCTCGCCGGGTTGCGCGGCATCGATGATTCGATCATCAAGGCGGCACAGATGGACGGCGCGAGCCTGCCGCGAATCTATTGGCGCATCGTGCTGCCCAGCCTGCGGCCGGTGGTCTTCTCGACCCTGATGATCGTGAGCCACCTGGCGATCAAGAGCTTCGACCTGGTGGTGGCGCTGACCGCCGGTGGCCCCGGCTTTTCCACCGACCTGCCGGCCACCTTCATGTACGCGATGTCGTTCTCGCGCGGACAGATCGGCCAGGGCGCAGCGGCCGCCACCGTCATGCTGGCGATGATCGCCGCCATCGTCGTGCCCTACCTCTACAGCGAACTGAGGACGAAGAAGTGACACGCTGGTCGTGGCACCGGCTCGTGCTGTGGTCGACGCTGCTGCTGTTCGCCGTCTTCTTTCTCACGCCGCTGTACGTGATGGTGGCCACGTCGCTCAAGGACATGGCGCAGGTGCGCAACGGCCACCTGTTGTCGCTGCCCACCGACCCCACGCTCGCGTCCTGGGCCAAGGCATGGGGCACGGCCTGCACGGGCATCGACTGTGGCGGCCTGAAGCCCTTCTTCCTGAACTCGGTGGCAATGGTGCTGCCGGCGGTGGTGGTGTCCACCTCGATCGGCGCGGTCAACGGTTACGTGCTGTCCAAGTGGCGATTCCGCGGCAGCGAAACGCTTTTCGCCATGCTGCTGTTCGGCGTGTTCATGCCGATGCAGGTGGTGTTGCTGCCGATGAGCCAGGTCCTCGGCTGGCTCGGACTCGCCTCGTCGATCTGGGGCCTGATCCTGGTCCACATCATCGCCGGGCTGCCCTCCACCACCCTGTTCTTCCGCAACTACTACGTCGCGGTACCCGACGAACTGGTCAAGGCTGCCACCATCGACGGCGCCGGTTTCTGGCAGATCTTCTGGCGCATCGTCCTGCCGCTGTCGACGCCGATCATGATGGTCACCCTGATCTGGCAGTTCACGAATATCTGGAACGACTTCCTCTACGGGGTGGTCTTCTCCGGGGCCGACAGCAAGCCCGTCACCGTGGGCCTGAACAACCTGGCCAACACGTCGAGCTCGGTCAAGGAGTACAACGTCGACATGGCCGCGGCGCTGATCGCCGGCCTGCCGACGCTGATCGTCTACGTGCTGGCCGGCAAGTACTTCGTGCGCGGGCTGACCGCGGGAGCGGTAAAGGGATGAGTGCACTGTCCGTCAGAAACGTGCGCAAGGTGTTCGGCAAGACCACCGTGCTCGAGGACATCAACCTCGAAGCCGAATCGGGCCAGTTCATCATATTGGTCGGCGCCTCGGGCTGCGGCAAGTCGACGTTGCTGAACATGATCGCCGGCCTGGACGTGCCGACGTCGGGCACGATCCATATCGCCGACCGGGATGTCACGCATGTGCCGAGCAAGGATCGCGACATCGCGATGGTGTTCCAGAGCTATGCCCTGTACCCGACGATGAGCGTGGCGCAGAACATCGCTTTCGGCCTGGAGATGCGAAAGGTGCCGCTGCGCGATCGCGAAAAGGCCATCAGCCGGGTCGCCAAGATGCTGCAGATCGAGCACCTGCTCGATCGCAAGCCCGCGCAGTTGTCGGGCGGACAACGCCAGCGTGTCGCGATGGGCCGGGCGCTCGCAAGGGACCCGAAACTCTTCCTGTTCGACGAGCCGCTGTCCAATCTCGATGCCAAGCTGCGGGTGGAGATGCGCGCGGAGATCAAGCTGCTGCACCAACGCACGCAGACGACAACGGTGTACGTCACGCACGACCAGGTCGAGGCCATGACGCTCGGCGACCGCATTGCCGTGATGCGCGCCGGCCGCATCGAGCAGTTCGACCCGCCCGAGGCGATCTACAACCAGCCGGCCACGCGTTTCGTGGCCGACTTCATCGGTTCGCCGGCGATGAACTTCATTACCGGCGAGCGCCGTGGCGACGCGCTCGTCAGTGGCGATGTCGCGCTGACGATGACCGAGGCGCAGAGCGCCGCGCTGCGCGGATCGGATGCACCCAAGGTGCTGTACGGCGTGCGGCCCGAAGCCGTCTCGTTCTCGACGCACGGGCTGCCGGGTTCGATCAAGATGATCGAACCGACCGGCCCCGATACCTACGTGCTCGTCAATACCGCGCTGGGCACCCTGACCGCGCGCGTGCCCGGCAACCTGGCGCGGCGCGCCGGCGACCATGTGCTCGTCACGTGGCCCTCGGTCCAGGCCCACCTGTTCGACGCCGTAAGCGAACGCCGCATCGCCTGACGCGGCCCCATGCCCCGCGGACCTATTTCGCCGGCACCGCGTCGTCGATCGCGCGCTCGGTGATCTCGCCCGGGATGCGCGAGCGCGCGAACCAGGTGTAGACGGTGGGTACGACCAGGACGGTGAGCATCGTGCCGACGGCCATGCCACCGACGATCACCCAGCCAATCTGTTGCCGGCTCTCCGCGCCCGCACCGGTGGCCAGTGCCAGCGGCAAGGCGCCGAGCACCATGGCGCCGGTCGTCATCAGGATCGGACGCAGGCGCAGGCTCGCGGCCTCCACGACGGCCTCGCGCACAGTGCGGCCCTGCTTTCGCAACTGGTTGCTGAACTCGACGATCAGGATCCCGTGCTTCGTGATCAGGCCGATCAGGGTCACAAGCCCGATCTGCGAATAGACGTTGAGGGTGCCGCCGGTGACGTGCAACGCACCCAGCGCGCCTACCATCGACAAGGGCACCGCCAGCAGGATTACGAACGGGTCGACGAAGCTCTCGAACTGCGCCGCGAGCACGAGGAAGATGAACAGCAGCGCGAGCACGAACACCAGCCCGAGCGCGCCCGCCGAGGCACGGAACTCACGGCTCACGCCATTGAGTTCGGTGGCATAGCCGGGCTTGAGCACCTTTGCCGCGGTGGCGTCCATGAAGTCGAGCGCCTCGCCGAGCGAGTAACCTGGCGCCAGGTTGGCGCTGATCTGGACCGAGCGGCGC
>JAOUIM010000287.1 GCA_029884035.1 Aquincola sp.
CTGCTCTTCGGCACGGATCATGCGCACGCCGAACTCGGTCTCGAACAGGCCGTACAGGGGGCCCTGGTACTCGGACAGGCGCTGCCAGGTCAGCCCCTTGAACAGGGCGAGCGGCAGCCACAGGTCATCAAGCACGACCGGGCGGCCGCGGAAATACAGCAGCCGCCTGACCTCGAGTACCGCCTGGCTGGCCGGGATGTCCAGCGCCTTGGCCACCTCGGCGCTCGGGCGCTGGCGCTTGCAGTCGAGAAAGCGCCGCGACAGGCGCTCGCCCGCGCCGTCGTCGACGTCGGGCGCGAGCCGCAGGAAGCGGAATTGGGTGCGCTCCTCCGCATGGGTCGCAACGAAAGTGCCCTTGCCCTGCCGCCGCACCAGCAGATGCGCGGCCGCGAGGTCGTCGATCGCCTTGCGGACCGTCCCTTGGCTGACCTTGAAGCGCGCCGCCAGGTCCAGTTCACTGGGGATCGCCTCGCCCGGCTTCCACTCCCCCTCGTCCAGGCTCTTTGTCAGGCGCTCGGCGATCTGCCGGTACAGCGGCGAATACAGCGGGGCGTCAGGAACGGCGGACATGATGGGGATGATTGCACCACAGTCCGCTGTCTTATAGAAGACAGGAGCCGTGACGCATCGCTCGCCTACACTTTCGGCATCCCTGTCTTTGTCACTCTCCATGGAGCCCGCCATGAGCAAGAAGCCCGTCCGAGTTGCCGTCACCGGCGCCGCTGGCCAGATCGGCTACGCCCTGTTGTTCCGCATTGCCGCCGGCCAGATGCTGGGTAACGACCAGCCGGTAATCCTGCAATTGCTCGAGATTCCCGACGAGAAAGCGCAGAACGCGCTCAAGGGCGTGATGATGGAACTGGAGGACTGTGCGTTCCCGCTGCTGGCCGGAATGCAGGCTCACGGCGACCCGAAGGCTGCGTTCAAGGACACGGACTACGCCCTGCTCGTCGGCGCGCGCCCCCGTGGCCCTGGCATGGAACGCAAGGACCTGCTGTCGGCCAATGCCCAGATCTTCACCGCCCAGGGCAAGGCGCTCGACGCTTCTGCATCGCGCAGCGTGCGTGTCCTGGTCGTGGGCAACCCGGCCAACACCAATGCCTACATCGCGATGAAGAGCGCGCCCAGCCTGTCGCGCCGCAATTTCACCGCGATGTTGCGGCTCGACCACAATCGTGCCCTGAGCCAGATCGCTGCCAAGACCGGCAAGGCCGTCGCCGACATCGAGAAGCTGGCAGTGTGGGGCAACCACTCGCCGACGATGTATGCCGACTACCGTTTCGCCACCATCGGCGGCGCCTCGGTCAAGTCGATGATCAACGACGAGACCTGGAACCGCGAAACCTTCCTGCCGACCGTGGGCAAGCGCGGCGCAGCGATCATCGCCGCGCGCGGCCTGTCGTCGGCCGCGTCGGCCGCGAATGCGGCGATCGACCACATGCGCGACTGGGCGCTGGGCACCGGCGGCCGCTGGGTGACGATGGGCGTTGCTTCGGACGGCTGGTACGGGGTCCCGAAGGACGTGATGTTCGGCTACCCGGTGACCTGCGCAAACGGCGAGTACCAGGTCGTCGAGGGACTGCCGATCGACGAGTTCTCGAAGGCCTGCATCGCCAAGACGCTGGCCGAGCTGCTCGAGGAGCAGGAAGGCGTCAAGCATCTGCTCTGACACCAGGGCCCCTCACGCGCCGCGCTGCGTCACAGGCGCCGCTGGTTTCGCGGTCTGCCGGCCCCGGCCGACGATTGCTCGCCAGCAATGGCGGCATGACGCAGCGCGTCGCCGGCGGCGCCGTGGTCGCGCCGGCAGTGCGTCCATCCCGCGGCGTGCGGCGCGCACGACCTCCGATGGCGCTACGCTCTTGACATCGACGGCCACGCCCCAGACACCGATGCCTGCACCGAGCCCGAACCCGAGCCCTGCTGCGCTGCACCCGCGCACCGCGCTGTTCGATGCCGATGAACCGGCGCCTCCTGCCCTGCCGGTCTGCGACCATTACTGCGGCGTCGAGTCGCGCATGCGCAAGAGCCTCGAGCTGCAGGCGCGGCTCGGCCCGGTGTTCGACGTCACGCTCGACGCAGAAGACGGCGCGCCGGTGGGCGGCGAGGTCGAGCACGCGCTGCTGATCGCCTCGCTGATGGGCGGCCAGGCCAACCGCTTCGGCCGCGTCGGCGCGCGAATACTGCCGGTGGACCATCCTCGCTTCGACGATGTGCTGCAGATCGTGCTCGGGGCCGCGCACGCGCCGGCCTACGTGATGCTGCCCAAGCCGCGCAGCCTCACCGACGTGGCACATGCTGCGGCCGCGCTCGACGCGGTCGGGGGTGGCAGTGTGCCGCTGCACGCGCTGATCGAGACACACGGCGCACTGGCCGAGGTGGGCGCCATCGCGGCCCATCCCCGCATCGAGTCGCTGTCGTTCGGGCTGATGGACTTCGTCTCCGCCCACCGAGGCGCGATCCCGGCATCGGCGATGAGTGCGAGAGGACAGTTCGAGCACCCGCTCGTCGTGCGGGCCAAGCTCGAAATCGCAGCCGCCTGCCATGCACATGCCAAGGTGCCCTCGCACTGCGTGGTGACCGAGTTCAAGCATGCCGCTGCACTGATGGAGGCGGCGAGCAAGGCCTGCCGCCAGTTCGGCTACACGCGGATGTGGAGCATCCACCCCGACCAGATCCGCCCCATCGTCGATGCGTTCACGCCGAGCGTGGCCGAGGTCGATCAGGCGATCGAGATCCTGGGGGCTGCCCAGGCGGCGGGCTGGGCGCCGACGCGACACCGCGACACGCTGCATGACCGGGCGAGCTATCGCTACTTCTGGCAGATCCTCGAGCGCGCACATCGCACCTCGTATGCCGACGGTCCGCAACTGCCGGCGGAGGTGCGGCGCGCATACTTCGACGAATCCGTCTGACGTGGCGGATCGCCGCACCACCCGGCCGCGAGGCAACCTCGCTACGTCTTGCAACGCGGGACCACCCAGACGTTCCGACAATGCGGGCCGATCCCAAATCCCCATGGAGCGTCCACGATGAACCGAATCCTCGTCCTGCTTGCCGCCGCCTCGGTGATGGCACTCGTCCCTGCGGCGCACGGCCAGACGCCCACCAAGCCCACCGCTGCGAAACCGGCGACGAAGACCCCCGCAAAGAAACCCGGCACCAAGGCCGCGGTGCCCGTGGAAGCACCACTGCCTGCCGCAAGCAGCGAACAGATCGACGCCGCCAACATGGCCCTGCTCGGCGATTACGACTGCGAGTTCGATCAGAAGGTCAGCCTGGCGCCCTATGGCAAGGCCGCCGGCTACATCGAAGTGAAGCAGAAGGCGCAGGCCTGGGTCATGAAGCCCGTGCTGTCGTCGACCGGTGCATTGCGGCTCGAGGATGTGCAGGGCCGAATGCTGCTGATCCAGATCGCCAACAAATCGATGGTGATGGACACCAAGCTCGGCCAGCGCGTGGTCGACGGATGCACGCACGAGAAGCAGCGCGCCTTCATTGCCACCCAAACCGACCTGCTGTCGCCCGCGCCGGCGAAGTGAGCGCGCCGGGCGCAGCGCGCCCCGGATAATGGGATATCGCCATCCTGATCCGGAGCCCTCTGCCCATGACCCGCGTCTTCAATTTCAGCGCCGGACCCGCGGCGCTGCCCGAACCCGTTCTGCGCCGAGCTGCCGAGGAGATGCTCGACTGGCATGGCTCAGGCATGTCGGTGATGGAGATGAGCCATCGCGGCCGCGAGTTCATCGGCATTGCCGCCAAGGCCGAGGCCGATCTGCGCGAGCTGCTCGCCGTGCCGTCGAACTACAAAGTGCTGTTCATGCAGGGGGGTGCGATCGGCGAGAACGCGGTTGTGCCGATGAACCTGCTGCGCGGGAAGAGCAGCATCGACTTCGTCGACACCGGTGAGTGGTCGAAGAAGTCGATCAAGGAGGCGAAGAAGTACGCGGCGGTGAACGTGGCGGCCAGCGCAGCCGACACCGGCTATGACCGCGTGCCTGCGCGAGCGCAATGGAAGCTCGACGCCAACGCCGCCTACGTGCACATCTGCAGCAACGAGACCATCGGCGGCGTGGAGTACCACTTCACCCCCGACGTCGGCGAGGTGCCGCTGGTGGCCGACATGTCCAGCGACATCCTGTCGCGGCCGGTCGACGTGTCGAAGTACGGCCTAATCTATGCCGGCGCGCAGAAGAACATCGGCCCGGCGGGCCTGACGATCGTGATCGTTCGCGACGACCTGATCGGTCAGGCACTGCCGATCACGCCCTCGGCCTTCGACTTCAAGACCGTGGCCGACAACGAGTCGATGTACAACACGCCGCCCACCTACGCGATCTACATCGCGGGCCTGGTGTTCGAGTGGCTGAAGGAGCGCGGCGGCCTCGCGGCGATAGCCGAGCACAACCGGCGCAAGGCCGCGGTGCTGTACGACTACCTCGGCACCACCGCCTTCTACAACAGTCCGGTGCAGGCCGACTGTCGCTCGCTGATGAACGTGCCGTTCAAGCTGAGGGACGAATCGCTCGACGCGGCGTTCCTCAAGGGCGCCGAGGCGAAAGGCATGGTGCAGTTGAAGGGCCACCGCTCGGTGGGCGGCATGCGGGCCTCGATCTACAACGCGATGCCGATCGAGGGCGTGCAGACGCTGGTGGCCTACATGAAGGAATTCGAGGCCAAGAATGGCTGACGCATTCCGGATCCTGGTTCTCAACCAGATCGCATCGGTGGGCCTGAAGCGCCTGCCGGCCGAGCAGTACACGGTGGGCAAGGACGTCGCCGATCCGGATGCGATCCTGGTGCGCTCGGCCGACATGCATGCGTTGCAGATCCCCGCCAGTGTCAAGGCGGTGGCACGCGCCGGCGCCGGCACCAACAACATCCCGATCAAGACGCTGAGCGCACGCGGCGCGCCGGTGTTCAATGCGCCGGGCGCCAATGCCAACGCGGTCAAGGAGCTGGTGCTCGCAGGCATGCTGATGGCCGCGCGCAACCTGCCCGGTGCGCTGCGCTTCGTCGCGGCGCTCGATGCCAAGGACGCCGACATGGACGCGCGCGTCGAGGACGGCAAGAAGTCCTACGCCGGGTTCGAACTCGCCGGCCACACGCTGGGCATCGTCGGGTTGGGCAAGATCGGTTGCCTGGTCGCCGACGCGGCGATCAAGCTCGGCATGCACGTGCTCGGCTACGAC
>JAOUIM010000288.1 GCA_029884035.1 Aquincola sp.
CAAGCGCATCCTCGAGCCGATCAAGGGCAAACTCGCCGACACGCTGCGCGAGATGCGCGAGGACCTGCAGAGCTCGATCAGCTATGCCGGCGGCCGGCAGCTCGCCGATCTGAAGCGGGTGAACTACGTGATCCTCGGTGGCGAAAACGCCGGCGAGCACCTGTTCATGTAGAGGTTGAATGCGCGCCGGCCCGCGCCAGGGTCGCTCGCGGCTCCCTTTGGGCGCGGCGTCTGCAGGGAACCTGGGGGCCAGCTAGATGCCGTGTCGCCGCGCGGGCACACGCATCGTCACGAGTTCCTCGGCCGCCGTGGGATGCACCGCAAGCGTCGCATCGAGGTCCGCCTTGCGTGCCCCCAGCGTGAGTGCCACGCCAAGGAGCTGGATCATCTCGGCCGCGTCGGCGCCGACGATGTGGCAGCCGAGCACGCGGTCGGTCGATCGGCGCACCACCAGCTTCATCAGCGTGCGCTCGTCGCCGCCGGCCAATGTCGCCTTCATCGGGCGGAACGTGGCGATGTAGATGTCGATGTCGGCGTGGCGTGTCAGTGCCTCGGCCTCGGTCAGTCCGGCGCAGCCGACCTCGGGTGTCGTGAACACGGCCGAGGGCACGAGGCCGTGCTCGCCCAAGTGGGACAGCGGCACCGCGTCGATCCCGCCGAAGACGCGGTCGGCGTAGACCTGCCCCTCGCGGATCGCTGCCGGCGTGAGCTGCACTCGGTTGGTCACGTCGCCGACCGCGTGGATGTGCTCGACGCTCGTCCGCCCATCAATTGTCACCTTGACGGCGCCCCTGTCGTCGAGCGCGACACCCGCCGCCTCGAGCCCCAGGCCTTGCGTGTTGGGACGGCGACCGAGCGCGCGCAGCACCGCGTCCGTCTCGATCAACGTGCCGCCACCAAGCGTCGCCGCGAGTCCCGTACCGTGGCGGTCGATCGCACTAATCGACGCCTGCGTCTCGAAGCCGATGCCCTGCGCCGTGAGCTGCGATTGCAGGTGCGCGCGAACGTCGTCGTCGAACCCACGCAGGATGCGATCGCGCCTGAGGACGACCATGACTTGCGAGCCCAGAAGGTTCAACAGGCACGCAAACTCGAGCGCAATGTAACCGGCGCCCTGCACCACCACGCGCCGCGGCTGGGCAGGCCACCGGAACAGATCGTTCGATGTCGACGCCAGGCCGGCACCCGGAAAATCCGGCCCTGCCTCCGGCGTCGCCCCGGTGGCAACGAGGACATGGCGCGCGCGCAGCCGTTCGCCGCTACGCAAAAGGCGCACCGTGTGGGCATCGTCGAGCACCGCACGTTCGTCATGCACCTGCACGCCGGCTCGCTCCAACGTCGTGCGGTACACGCCTTCGAGCCGCAACACTTCGGCATCGACCTGGCGCTTGAGCGCGGCCCAGTCGAACACCGGCGCCGCCGGCAACGCCCAACCGAAGCCCCCGGCCTCGCGAAACCCCTGTGCAAAGCGCGAGGCCATCACCATCAGCTTCTTGGGCACGCAACCGCGGATCACACAGGTGCCGCCGAGGCGGTACTCCTCGGCCAGCGCGACGCGCGCGCCATGCTGGGCGGCCACACGGGCGGCGCGCACGCCACCCGAGCCGCCGCCGATCACGAACAGGTCCACTTCACGCACACCGCACCCCTCATGCCGCGCCTGCGGCCCGGCATCTTAGGGTCGGCTTCGGGGCCGCCCCCTTACACCGGCAGCATCAGCGGGCCGACATGCCGGTACGCTCGCCACCGTCAGCGCCGTCGTAGCGCGCACGCCCGGTCATCGTGCGGGCCTGCGGTGACTCTCTCGAGGCTGCCGTGGGAGGGCATACCCCGTTATCGATGTAATGTGCCGCCGCCATGAGCAGCGGATCGGCCACATCGCCCGGAAGGCGCGAGAAGTCCTCGGCCACGGGGCAGGTGGCGGCCAGCCCGTCGAAGTAGCGTCCCTCGTTGCGCGCATTCACGCTCTCAAAATTGACGATGCTGTAGGTCGTGCCCCAGCCATCATCGTCGGGAAGGAATCCCACCGGCTTGCCGCAGGTGGTGTCGCCCACCGTGACCACGTCGACGCGTGCACCGGGCAGGTCATTGAGCCCACGCAGGCCGTTGATCACCTGCTCGCTTGCCGAGCAAGTGCGCGGGCCGGTCAGCACGAACACGCGGGAAAAGCCGCTCCAGGCGCCCGGGTTGCTGAACGCGAAGTTCTGGTTGTTGCCGCTCTGTTTGTCGTTGTAGAGCAGCCGCGCGTAGGTCTGTCCCACGGCAGGCGAGCCCGAAGCGTAGGACGCGACCGTGCCACCGACCGACACGAGCCCGCCACCGTTGTAGCGCAGGTCGAGAACGAGCTCCTGTATCCCCTGCGCCCGGAATCCGCTCATCACCGAGCTCAGCGGCGCACCGACCTGGTTGATCATGTCCTTGACGAAGACGTAGCCCATCAAGCGCCCATTGGGACTCTGCACCACCGGCCGGCCCTGAACCGGCGTCAACGCGAACACTGCCGCGGCCAGTTGAACTGAGCGATCAACGCCCTGCGCGTTCCGCAGCACGACTGTCAGGGGATCCCCCACCGCGTTGGGCGTCAGCGCGCTGAAGTCGTTGGCCGCGATCACGTCGGACGCGGGTTGTCCGTTGAGTGACATCACGCGGTCACCGCGCGCGATGCTCGCGGCAGCAGCCGGGCTCGCAGGCTCCACATAGCGTACGTACAGTGGCGCCGAGGGGATGGGCGCGGGCACCGTCACTTCGAGACCCGCTACCGCCAGGCCGTAGCCCAGCGTCTGGCCGTCGCCGAAGAAGCGGTTGAAGCTTTCAGTGCTCTGGTACCCGCTGTATCGATCGGACGGCCAGGTCTGCGTCGTGCTTGGTGGAATCAGATCGCCGCCGCGGTAGATCAACGCCGCGAAATAGTCGCCTACCGTGTTGTAGCCAGCGGGCGACGGATTCGGTGAAAGACGGTACCAGAAGTAGGTGTCGTTGAAGTAGCAGCGCAACCAGTCCTGCCGGTCTGCAACACCGCCGCTGGCGGCGGTCGAGGGACAACCATCGCTGCCGCCACCGCCGCCTCCGCATGCAGACAGCACGATGGGCAGAACACAGGCCAGGGCACGCAACCAGCGAGGGACTTCAAGGCGCATCGTCGTTCTCCGGAGCTTCGAGAGGGCGAAACTACAATTGCAGCAACCCCTGCGGCCCGTTTCGCGTTGACAGGATTGTCCGTCAGCGCAGGGCCGCGCTTGTCGCCGGAATGTGTCCGGCTGTGGCGCAAAATCAATGTCAGAACTCGCCAAGTCCTTCGAACCCGCCGCCATCGAGGCCAAATGGGCGCCGCTGTGGGAGGAAAGCGGCGCCGCCACGCCGACGCTCGACCCGGCCAGACCCTCGTTCTCGATCCAGCTGCCGCCGCCCAACGTGACCGGCACGCTGCACATGGGGCACGGGTTCAACCACACGATCATGGACGCGCTGACCCGCATGCACCGCATGCGCGGCTTCAACACGCTCTGGCTGCCGGGTACCGACCATGCGGGTATAGCCACGCAGATCGTCGTCGAGCGCCAGTTGCAGGAGCAGGGCCTGTCGCGCCACGACATCGGGCGCGATGAGTTCGTCAGGCGCGTCTGGGCCTGGAAGGAAACCTCAGGCAACGTCATCACAGGCCAGATGCGGCGCATCGGCGACACGGTGGACTGGTCGCGCGAGTACTTTACGATGGACGCGACGCAGTCGGCGGTGGTCAACGAGACCTTCGTTCGTCTGTACGAGGAAGGCCTCATCTACCGCGGCAAGCGGCTGGTGAGCTGGGACCCGGTGCTGATGTCGGCCGTCTCCGACCTCGAGGTCGAGAGCGAGGAGGAGGACGGCTTCCTCTGGCACATCCGCTACCCGCTCGAGGACGGCTCGGGCTCGGTCGTGGTGGCCACGACGCGGCCCGAGACGATGCTGGGCGACACGGCCGTGATGGTCCATCCGGACGACGAGCGCTACGCCGCGCTCGTGGGCCGCAAGGTGAGATTGCCGCTGACCGAGCGGACGATCCCGTTGATCGCCGACGCCTACGTCGACCGCGAGTTCGGCACCGGCGTGGTCAAGGTGACGCCCGCACACGATCACAACGACTACGCGGTCGGCCAGCGCCATGGGCTGCCGATCATCGGCGTGCTGACGCTCGACGCGAAGATCAACGCCAACGCGCCCGCGGCCTACCAGGGCATGGACCGCTTCGAGGCGCGCAAACGCGTGGTGGCCGATCTCGAGGCGCAGGGCCTCCTCGTCGAAACGCACAAGCACAAGCTGATGGTGCCGCGCTGCGCACGCACGGGCCAGGTGATCGAGCCGATGCTCACCGACCAGTGGTTCATGGCCATGACCAGGCCCGGCCGCGACGGCGAGTCGATCGCGGGCCGCGCGATGAAGCTGGTCGAGCGAGGCGAGGTCGGCTTCGTTCCCGCCAACTGGGTCAACACCTGGAACCAGTGGATGAACAACATCCAGGACTGGTGCATCTCGCGCCAGCTCTGGTGGGGCCATCAAATTCCGGCCTGGTACGACGAGGACGGAAAGGTCTACGTCGCACGCAGCGAGGCCGAGGCGCAGACGCAGGCGCCGGGCCGCAAGCTCACGCGCGACCCCGACGTCCTGGATACCTGGTACTCGGCCGCGCAGTTCCCGTTCTCCACCGTCGGCTGGCCCGCCAAGACGATCGAGCAGGACCTGTTCCTGCCCTCCACCGTGCTGGTCACCGGCTTCGACATCATCTTCTTCTGGGTCGCGCGGATGATCATGATGACCGCGCACTTCACGGGAAAGCCGGCGTTCAGGCACGTGTACATCCACGGCCTGATCCGCGACTCGCACGGCCAGAAGATGAGCAAGAGCGAAGGCAACGTGCTCGACCCGGTGGACCTGATACAAGGCGTCGACCTCGACACCCTCATCGGGAAAAGCACCACCGGTCTGCGGCGCCCGGAGACGGCGCCGAAGATCGCTGCGCGGGTGAAGAAGGAATTCCCCGAGGGCATCCCCGCCTACGGCGCCGACGCGCTGCGCCTGACGATGGCTTCCTACGCGAGTCTCGGACGCGACATCAACTTCGATACCAAGCGTTGCGAGGGCTACCGCAACTTCTGTAACAAGCTCTGGAACGCGACGCGATTCGTGCTGATGAATTGCGAGGGCCAGGACT
>JAOUIM010000289.1 GCA_029884035.1 Aquincola sp.
CGATCGATCTGCGCGTGTGCGACCGCGGTCCTGGCGTGCCCGAAGCGCTGCGCGAGCGCATCTTCGAGCCGTTCTTCCGCCTGCCCGGCCATGCCGAGCGCGAGGGCGGCGTGGGGCTGGGACTGGCGCTGGTCAAGCAGATCGCCGAGCGCCACGGCGGCTGCGTGCGCTGCGAGGCGCAGGCCGGCGGCGGCAGCTGCTTCGTGCTCAGCCTGCCGGCGCCGTAGCGCTGGCGTCGCTCTGGCGCTGGCGGTGCAGCACCCAGGCCAGGAACAGCACCAGCCCGGCGGCCGCCGTGCCCAGCCCGGCCGTGGACATGACCCAGAACCCGCGCGCACCGTGCAGCGCCTCGGGCACCCAGCCCGGCAGGTTGAACGCCACCGTGTAGCCGCCGGCCACGCCCAGACCCCAGATCGAGGTGGCGTAGATCACCAGCGGCACGGTCGCGATGCGCCACGCGCGCAGCGCGAACGCGGCGGTGATCTGCATCGCGTCGACGAAGTGGAACAGCGCCACCCACGCCAGCAGCGGCAACGCGGCGGCCACGATCACCTCGTCGTGCGTGTACAGCCGCACCACGCCGCCGCGTGCGAAGAACACCACCGTGCCCAGCGCCAGCGCCACCAGTGCCGCGAGCTCGATGCCGTGCCAGGCCACGCGCCGCGCATCGACCAGTGCGCCCGCGCCCACGCTCTGTGCCGCCAACGTGCTGGTGGCGTTGCCCAGCGCCATCGGCACCATGAACAGCAACGACACCAGGTTGGCCGCGATCTGGTGCCCGGCCACCGGCGTGGCGCCGAAGCGCGAGATGAAGAACGCCATCGACGCGAAACCCGTCACCTCGATCAGCACCGAGCCGCCCATCGGCACGCCGAGCTTGATCTGTGCCGCCAGCGCCGGCCAGTTCGGCGGCCGCAGGCCGGCGCCGAAGATCGCGAACGGCGCGTAGAAATCGCCGCGCCGCATCACCTGCCACGCGATGGCCACCACGCACCACATCGCGATCGCGGTGGACACGCCGCAGCCCACCACGCCCAGCGCCGGCAGCGGGCCCGCGCCGTAGACGAACAGCGCCGCCAGCGGCACCTTGATCGCCAGCGCGCCCAATTGCAGCACCATCACCGCGCGCGGCTTGCTCACCGCGATGTTGAAGCCGCGGTAGGCCGCGAACAGCAGCCCCGCCGGCAGCGCGCAGGCCAGCGCGAGCAGGTGGCCGCGCAGCTTGGCCTCGACCTCGGGCGAGGCGCGCGACAGTGCGATGAACGGCTGCGGAAACGCGAGCAGCGTGCAGCCCAGCAGCGACAACCCGATCGCCAGCCACACCGCTTGGTGCAGCTGCTCGCCCGCGGCCTCGTGCCGCCGCGCGCCATAGAGCTGGCCGACGATCGGCCCCACTGCGAGCACCACGCCCATCAGGCCGATGAACACCGTGATGTACGCCGCCGCGCCCACCGCGAGCGCGGCCAGGTCGGTGGCCGAGTAGCGCGCCACGAAGATCGTGTCGACGGTGGCGAACAGCACCATCGCCACCTGGCCGGCGAACACCGGCCAGGCCAGCGGCACGATGCGTGCGGCGTCCGCCCGCCAGAGCCCCCGGCCCGAACTCACGCCGCGGTGCGCGGCGCGCCGAGCGACGCCGGGTCCGGATGGTCGGTGCCCGAGGCGAGGCGCGCGCGCTCGGCGTAGCGGTTGAAGCGCCAGGCGGTGGCGTCCATCGTGATGCGGCGCCACACCATGCGCTTTTCGGCCGGGGTCATCACCGGCCAGTGCTGCACCTCGTCTTCGGTGCGGCCGCAGCCCTTGCACACCGCGTCGCCTTGCGCCGTGGAGCAGATCGCGATGCACGGCGCGTCGGGCGTGCTGGCGTACCACGTGAGCCACGCCGCCTTGGCCGGCAAGGGCATCGAGGCTTCGTCGCACTCATGGTCGCGGTGGTAGACCATCAGCCCGTACACCTCGGCCAGTGCGCGCACCTCGGCGCAGGCGCGCAGGCCGTCGGGCGAGGGCGAGCGAGTGCGCCACCAGTTGATGGCGCTCTCGATGTCGGTGATGTGGATGGCGGCCATGGGGGGCGCGAAGCATAGCGCTGCGGCGGGAAACCATGAATTTCGAACGCAGGTTGTTCGAATTTCATGGTCCGCGTTGCCCTCCATTACCGTTTTGCAGAAAAACAGTAATGCGGTCACAATGGCGCCATGAAAGCAGCCGTCACGATCAACAGCCGCGGAGTGATCACCCTGCCAGCGGCGCTGCGCAAGTCGCTCGGGCTCAAGGCCGACGATCAGCTGATCGCCGAGACCACGCCCGAGGGCCTGCTGCTGCGCCCAGCCGTGACGCTGCCCGTGGAGATCTATTCGCCCGAACGCGTTCGCGAGTTCGATGCCGCCGAGGCCGAGTTGGCCGGCGCGTTGCGCCGCTCACCCGCACCGGCTAAGCGCCGCCGGCCAAGCGCCAAGCGCTAGGCCATCGGGTGCGGATCTTCCTGGACGCCAACGTCCTGTTCTCGGCGTCGAAGTCTGCCGGTGCCGTGCGGCGCCTGCTGGCATGGGCCGAGGAGCAGGGCCATGTGCTGTGTGGCGACGACTACGTCGTGGCCGAGGCGCATCGCAACCTGGCGGCAAAGGCGCCCGAAGGGCTTTCGGTCCTGGCGGCGATCGTCGCGCGGATCAACGTGGCGCGGTATGACCCTTCAACCCAGGCAGAGGAGATCGCGGCGCTGCTGCCCGAAAAGGACCGCCCGGTGCTGGCGGCGGCCGTGCGGCTGGATTGCGATGCCCTCGTCACCGGCGACCGCACGCACTTCGGCGCGCTGTACGGGCGTTCGGTGCTGGGCGTGGCGGTCCATTCGCCCCGCTCGTTGGCGGAGGCGATCGGTCTGATCCAGCCCGCCTGAGCGCCCGCTACTTGCCCGCCGGCGGATTGTTGGCCGTGTAGTTGGCCGGCAACCAGCGGTAGCCCTTGCCGTCGGGCCGCAGCTGGCCGATGCCGGGGAAGGGCACATGCGCCACCGCCACGAAGTAGCCCTTCTTGGCCGCATCGGCGTAGGCCTTGACGCGCTGCGCGCGCGCGGCCTTCGTCGTCACGTCGAACTGGATCGTCACGCTCGGGTCGGGGAACTGCACCGCGGCAACGTGCATCAGGTCACCCCACATCACCATCTTCGCGCCGTTGCTCTCCACCACGTAGGCCGCGTGGCCCGGCGTGTGGCCGGTGGTGGACATGGCGCGGATCCCGGGCACGAGCTCGCCGTCGGCATCGAAGGTCTTGACGCGGCCGGCGTCCTGGTAGGGCTTCATCGACGCCATCGCGCCCTTGAAGAAGTCCTTCATCGCCTCGGGCGCCTTGTCCATCTGCGCCGGGTCGAGCCAGAAGGCGGCCTCCTTGGCGTGCAGCCGGATCACCGCGTTGGGAAACACCATCGTCTTGCCGTCGGCCGCGGTGATGCCGCCCACATGGTCGGCGTGCAGGTGAGTGATGTAGACCTCGTCCACCTGCTCGGGCGTGTAGCCCGAGGCGCGCAGGTTGGCCACCAGCTTGCCCAGCGTGGGCCCGAACAGGCCCGCGGCGCCGCTGTCCACGAGCACCAGCGTGCTGCCCGTGTTGACCAGGAAGCCGTTGACCGAGGTTTCCAGCGGTGGCTTGAGGTACGAGCGTGCCAGCGCCGCCTTCACCTTGGCCGGCGTGGTGCCGGTGAGCAGCTGGTCCACCGGCAGGTCCACCGTGCCGTCGGACAGCGCCGTGATCTCGAAGCTGCCCAGCGGCATGCGGTACCAGCCCGGTGCCTGGCCGCGGGGCATCGGGCCGGCGGCGTGGGCGAGGGTGGCGGCTGCGAAGAGCGCCAGCGCGGCGAGCGGGGCTTTGAACAGGCGGTGCGCGAAGGGCATGCGGGGCTCCATGTCAGTGAGGCGCGCAGCATAGCGAAAGCCCGCTGGCCCCGTGTGACCCCTGCGCTAACCTCGCACCCGTTTGCCGCCCCGCGAGGGAGCCCCGATGAAGACGCTGACCCTGGTGCGCCACGCCAAATCGAGCTGGGGCGACCCCGCGCTGGCCGACCGCGACCGCCCCTTGAACGAACGCGGCCTGCGCGACGTGGCCACCATTGGCCAGCGCCTCGCGCAGCGCGGCGCCCGGCCCGACCTGCTGCTCGCCAGCCCCGCCACGCGCGCACTCACCACGGCCGAGCACCTGGCCAAGGCGCTGGGCATCAAGCGCAAGGACATCGTCGTAGACGACCGCCTGTACGCCGCCGCGGCGAACGAACTGCTCGCCGTCGTCCAGGCGCTCGGCAGCCAGCCCCAGCGCGTGATGCTCGTGGCCCACAACCCAGGCCTCACCGATCTGGCGCACCGCTTTGCGAGCGACATCACCCACATGCCCACATGCCCACCTGCGCGGTGGCCGAACTGACGTTCGCGGCGGCGTCGTGGGGCGACATCGGCGAGGCCCGGCCGACACGGGTGGTGTTCGACTTCCCGAAGAAGGGGTAGGGCGGCGGCCTCTGAGCCGTTGGCAAGTGTGGCCCCGGCGGCTATGATCCTTACCAACCGTAAGGAATCGCCCGTGTCCACCGCTACCCTCACCAGCAAAGGCCAGATCACGCTGCCGCAGGCCGTGCGCCAGGCGCTGGGCGTGGAGGCCGGCGACAAGATCGACTTCGTGGCCGAGGCCGACGGCGGCATTCGCGTGGTGGCGCTGCGCCAGGACGCCAAGCGCCTGCGCGGTCGCTTCGCCGGGCGCACCGCCGCCCCCGTGAGCGTGCAGGCCATGGCC
Organism: Aquincola sp.; assembly: GCA_029884035.1. Lineage (GTDB taxonomy): Bacteria > Pseudomonadota > Gammaproteobacteria > Burkholderiales > Burkholderiaceae_C > CADEEN01. The sequence goes on from JAOUIM010000289.1 coordinate 4,771, forward strand.
GGTGCGGTGCAGGCCGAGGCTGCCGCACGCCGCACCCCGCCCGCCCTTCGAAAGCCCGTCAAGGCCCGCAGCCGCTGAGCCCGCATGATCGGGCTCGACACCAACGTCCTCGTGCGCTACCTCGCACAGGACGAGCCGGTTCAGTCCGCACTCGCCACGCGCCTGATCGAACGCCAGTTGAACGAGCGCGAGCCCGGTTTCATCGGCCTGGTGGTGCTGGTGGAGACCTGCTGGGTGCTCAAGCGCCTGTACGGCGCCACCGTGGCCGAACTGCGCGAGACCGTGCGCGACCTGCTCGACACGCGCCAGTTCGTGATCGAGCAGCGCACCGTGGTGCTGCGCGCGGTGGCTCGCCTCGGCGACGGGGCGGGCGATCTGGCC
>JAOUIM010000290.1 GCA_029884035.1 Aquincola sp.
GCCGAAGCAGGCGAGTTGCTCACATTGGGCCTCGTGCTCGACTTGCTGCTGTACGGTGCGCTGCCGATCGCGTTCCTGCTGGCGGCGCGCGTCGAGTCGCGCCCGTGGCGCAGGGCCCTGGTCACGCGCGGCGCCCTGCTCGGCGGCGCGGCGCTGGCCCTGGTCGGCTCGCTGATGTGGCAGTTCCAGCCGATCGCCTCGCTGACGCGCAACCACAAGGAAGTACGCTACCTGATCACGCCGGCGAACGTGCTGTGGTCGGTGGGCAGCGTGGTGGCCGCCGACGCGCGGGGCGCGGCGCAGCCGCGCCAGCCAATCGGGCTGGACGCCGCGCCGGGCCCGACATGGGCCGCGCAGACCAGGCCGCGGTTGATGGTGGTCGTGATCGGCGAGACCGTACGGGGCGCCAACTGGGGCCTCAACGGCTATGCGCGGCAAACGACACCGCAGCTGGCACGGCTGCAAGCCACGGCACCGCTGGTGAACTTCAGTGACGCCACCGCCTGCGGCACCAGCACCGAGGTGTCGCTGCCGTGCATGTTCGCGCCGGTCGGCCGCCGTGACTACAGCGAGTCGCGCATCCGCGGCAGCGAGTCGTTGCTGCACGTGCTCGCACGCGCGGGCGCCAAGGTGACCTGGCGCGACAACCAGTCGGGCTGCAAAGGCGTGTGCGCCGGTCTGCCGGTCGAATTCGTCAACGCGGCATCGGCCCCTGGCCTGTGCCAGGGCGACCGTTGCTGGGACGAGGGCCTGCTGCGCGGGCTCGACGAGCGGCTGCAACGCGCCAAGGGCGTCGAGGTGCTGGTGCTGCACATGCTGGGCAACCACGGGCCGTCGTACTTCCGGCGCTATCCGAGCGCCTTCGAACGCTTTCGGCCGACCTGCCGCGAGGATGACCTGTCGCGCTGCACCGCCGAGCAGATCGTCAACGCCTACGACAACGCGGTGCTCTATACCGACCACGTGCTGGCCTCGCTGATCGCCACGCTCGACGCGCATGCCGACAAGGTCGATTCGGCGCTGGTGTACGCATCGGACCACGGCGAGTCGCTCGGTGAAAAGGGCCTCTTCCTTCATGGCGTGCCGTTCGCGATCGCGCCGCGCGAACAGACGCATGTGCCGATGGTGATGTGGTGGTCTGCCGGATTCGGCCGCACGTCAGGGCTCGACGCCGGCTGCATGCGCGAACGCTCGCGTCAGCCGGTCACCCACGACCACCTGTTCCACACCATGCTGGGTCTGCTCGACGTGCGCACTGCGCTGTACGCGCCCGAGTGGGATGCCAGCGGCGCGTGCCGCGAGAAGGGGCCAGCCCAATGACGCACCCGATGCCCGACCGCATGCGCACCGACCTGGCGGTGTCGCTCGCGCTGCTCGCCTTGTTGCTCTGGTGGGAGGCATCCGGCTGGGACATGGTGGTCGCGCAGTGGTACGGCGATGGCGCTGGTTTCGCGCTGCGCAACCGCTGGTGGACGCGCGGGCTGCTTCACGACGGCGGCCGCGTGCTGTCTGGCCTTGCGCTGGCCGCCAGCGTGGTGTTCGCAGTGCGCCCAGCGGGCTCTTCCGCCAGCGCACGCGGCGTGCGGCTGGCCTGGGTCGGTCTCGTGCTGGCGTGCCTGCTCCTGGTGCCGACAATCAAGCAGTTCAGCCACACGAGCTGCCCTTGGGATCTGGAGGAGTTCGGTGGCGCCGTGCCGTACGTGCCGCACTGGATGCTGACCGTGTTGGACGGTGGCCCCGGGCGCTGCTTTCCGTCGGGGCACGCGGTGGCAGCCTTTGCGTTCCTGCCGATGTACTTCCAATGGCGCAACACGCATCCACGACTGGCGCGCACGATCCTCGTGCTGGTGGTCGGCCTGGGCGTGCTGTTCGGCTGGGCCCAGCTCATGCGCGGCGCGCATTTCCCAAGCCACACCCTGTGGTCGGGCTGGCTATGCTGGGTCATCGGCGCCGTCGGGGCGCGCTGGCTCGAGCCGATGCCGTCGATCGTCGTTGCGCCCGCACTGGCGATGGGCCTTGGCGTCGCGCCGGCGTCGCTGGCTGCCGTCGAGGCCAGCACGGGCCACGACACCCCGGGCGGGGCAAGCGCGTTCTGACGCCCTAGCGTTGCGTGCGGCGGCTCGCCGCCTCCCGCGCGCGCTCATGGGCCGCCTGCTCGAGCAGCCACGCCTCGAGTGCGCGCACAGCGGGGCGTGCGCGCGCCGCGGCGTCGACCACCAGCGCGTAGCTGCGCTGCGTCGCCATGCTGTCGCCCAGCGGCGCCACCAACTCGCGTCGCTTGAGCAACTCGTCCACCAGAGGGCGGCGCCCAAGCGCCACGCCCTGCCCGGCCAGCGCCGCGGCGATGACGTCGCTGTAGCCCGAGAACAGCAGTCGCGACGTGGGTTCGAGGCCAGCGACTCCCGCCGCCTGCAACCAGGGCTCCCACTCGGCCGTCATGCCGCCGGCCATGCTCGGCTCGAGCTGCAACAGCGTATGCCTTGCAAGGTCCTGCGCACGTGCAAGAGGCAGCCGGCGCAGCAGCTTCGGGCTGCATACCGGCAACGCCGACTCGCCGAACAGGGGCTGGCCTGCGATGACCCCGGTGCGGCCGTAGCGGATCGCGAGGTCGAAGCCTTCGGCCGCCAGGTTGCGCAGCTCGAACGTCGCGTCCAGCCGCACATCGATGCCCGGGTGCGCGCGCGTGAATGCAGGCAGGCGGGGGATCAGCCAGAACGCGGCGACGCCGGGCGTTGTCGTCAGCGCCAGCACCTCGCGCTGCGCCGGCGCACGCAGCTCACGCATCGTCGAGCGCAACTGCGCGAGCACCGCAGTGCACACGGCATACAGGCGGGCGCCGGGCTCGGTCAGTGCAAGCGCGCGGTGGCGGCGCCGGAACAGTGTCACCCCCAGGTCCTTTTCGAGGGCCTGGATCTGCCGGCTCATCGCCGACTGCGTGACGAAGCGCTCGGCCGCCGCCTTGGTGAAGGACAGGTGCCGCGCGGCCGCCTCGAAGGCGGCAAGAAGGTCCAGCGGGGGCAGGCGATCGGGGGGCTTATGCATGCGTTCAAGGAATGCAATGGCTTCCAAAAGATCGCTTGAGCTTCAAGGAAGTTGGGCCGATTATTTGGCACACGCGGGGCCTGCTGCAAGCCAGTTAACCATGAGCTGCGAGCATGGCTCTCACCTGTCCCGAGGAGATCCCATGAACCACCCCATCGACATCGAACGTGACCGCTTCGTCCATCTTCGCAGCCGAGGTCGTGAACGCGTGCGCGTGACCTGTGGCCGGGTCTGGCTGACGGTCGAAGGTGACCTCGACGACCACGTGCTCGCACGAGGTCAGTCGCTGCCGCTGCCACGGGGCGCGCGCGTGCTCGTGCAGGCGCTCGACGCGCCGGCGCGCCTGGTGGTTCATCGCCCGACGCTTTCGTGGGTGCGGTGGCTTCGCACCGCTGCGCGCCTCGGACAGACGGCGGGCGGCACCGTGGCAAGTCCCTCCCGCCTGGGAGCCTGGTCGTGAGAGTGCTCGAGCCAACGCCGGCCCTTGACTCGGTCACACCCGCCTGGCACTTTCCGAGCACGCTGATCGACCGCCTGCGGCTGGCCGACGGCCGCGAGGTCGTGGTCAGGCCGGTGCTCGCATTCGACGCCGCCGCGGCACAGGACTTCGTGCGTGCGCTGTCGCCGGCGTCGCGCCTCAGGCGCTTCCACTTCGGCCTGCGCGAACTGCCGCCCACGTTGCTGCGCGCGATGACCGATGTCGATCATCGCCAGCATGTGGCGATCATTGCCGAGGCGATCGATGCCGACGACGAGGCGCGGATCGTCGCCGACGCGCGCTACGTGGTTGGCCCCGATCCTGCCGAGGCCGAGTTCGGCATTGCGGTGGCCGACGCCTGGCAGGGCCTGGGCCTCGGACGCACCATGATGCGCCGGCTCGCGCGCCACGCGGCACGCCACGGCGTCAAGCGGCTGGTCGGCGACGTGCTGCCGGACAACGCCGCCATGCGCGCGATCACGGATGCACTGGGCGGCCGGCTCGTGCGCTCGCCGGACGGCACGGGCGTCCTTCGCGCACGGTTCGACTTGCGCGCGTGAGCGTCAGGCGAGCAGCCCTTGCTGCAGCCGCTGCACACGAGCGCAGCGTGCGGCGAGTTGCTCGTCGTGTGAGACAAGGACGAACGCAGTGCCGCGTTCGTTCGCGAGATCGAGCATCAAGCGGAACACGCCGCCGGCGGTCTCGCGGTCGAGGTTGCCGGTGGGCTCGTCGGCGAGCACGCAGGCCGGCGCAGTGACCAGTGCGCGCGCAATCGCCACGCGCTGTCGCTCGCCGCCCGACAGCTCGGCCGGTCGGTGCCGGACACGCGCGGCCAGGCCCACCCGCGCCAGCATCGCCGCGGCCGCGGCGCGAGCCTCTTCGACGCCCTGGCGGCGGATGCGCAGCGGCATCGCTACGTTGTCGAGCGCGCTGAACTCGGGCAGCAGATGATGGAACTGGTAGACGAAGCCCAGATGCCGGTTGCGCCAGGCGCCCTGCTCGGCGGCGCCCATCGAGGCGAAGTCGCGGCCAGCGAGTTGCACGCTGCCTGCGCTCGGGGCATCGAGCCCGCCGAGAAGGTGCAGCAGCGTGCTCTTGCCCGAGCCGGAGGCACCGACGATGGCGAGCGTCTCGCCGCGCATCACCGTCAGATCGACGCCGCGCAGCACCTCGACGTCGAGGTCGCCCTCGTGGAAGCGCTTGTGCAGGTCGGTGCAACTCAACACCGCGTCATTCATAACGCAGTGCTTCGGCGGGATTGATGCGGCTCGCGCGCCAGCTCGGGTAGAGCGTGGCGACAAACGCCAGCGCCAGCGCGATCAGTGCGATCGGCAGGATGTCGGCCCACTGCGGATCGCTCGGCATGCGGCTGATCACGTAGACGCTCGCAGGCAGGAAGCTGGTCGACAGCAGGCGCTCGAGCGCCGGCACGAGCACGTCGATGTTCAGCGCGATCAGCAATCCGAGCGCCACGCCGGCGAGGGTGCCGACGATGCCCGCCAGCGCACCCTGCACGACGAAGATGCCCATCACGGAGCGCGGACTCGCGCCGAGCGTGCGCAGGATCGCGATGTCGGCGCGCTTGTCGGTCACCGTCATCACGAGCGTGGAAACGAGGTTGAATGC